>WHST01000087.1 GCA_009379955.1 Streptosporangiales bacterium
ACGGTGCACTCCCCAGCGGCTCGACGACGGGAGCCGTGTGACGCGAGAGTGTCACGCACGGTTCTACGAGCGGCGGCGGGTGCAACTCCCGCCGCCGACTCACCACCGGCTCAAAGACGAGAACACCGGCTGGTCCCTGAAAGCCCACCCCGACGGATCCGTCACCTGGACCTCACCAGTCGGGCGGTACTACACCCAACGACCCCACGACTACGGCGACGCCTGAGTGTTCCTTCCGATCACCTCGTGGCGGCCGTCGTCCGTGCGCCGGGTGAGACCGCGCGACGCCAGCAGCTCCAAGAGCGGCACGGCCACGCGCCTGGTCGTCTGCATCGCCTGGCGGGCCTCGCTCAGGGTGAACGGCTGCGGCAGTCCGCTCAGCAGGTCGTGCGCTCGGGTGACGGCGTCGGGGAGGAGGGGGACTCCTGGCGCCACTCTGATCACGCGGCCCACGCGTTCGGCGGCCGCGAGCTCCGCGGTGCCGAGGCCCAGCTCGGCGAGGCGGGGGACGTCGGGGGACTGGAACGGGGCGTTGGTGAGCTCCTGCTCGACGGTGACGAGTGCGGCCTCGACCGGGGCGGGGAGCTGGTTGTCGCGCGAGGGGATGGTGAGGAGGCCGTTGGTGCGCGCGAGGTGGGTTTCGTCCGCCAGGGCCGACACCAGGGTGGGGTCGGGGAGGCCGAGCCGGCTCGCGGCGACGGCCGGGGCGAGTCCCGGCTCTAGGGGGTGGGTGTCGTGCCAGTCGTGGACGAGGCGTTCGAGGTCGGTGGCGTACGCCGACCAGCGGTCGGGGTCGACCCACCAGTCGCCCGCGCGAGGTGCTCCCACGGTCGGCAGTCCCATCGTGGTGAGGTCGGGCCCGCGTCGCGGTCCGCGGCGCAGCAGTGCGCTGGTGGCGTCGACGGCGTCGTGGACGGTCGTGAGCTCCGTGGCCCTGGCGCGGGCGGCGCCGCGCCTGGTCAGCGGCGGTGGGTCGACGTCGAGCACTGTCACGCCGGCGGCGACGTGATGGCGTCCGGGGTCGCGGAGCAGCGCGCGATCACCGAACCGGAGGGGTAGTGCGCGGTCGAGTCGCAACCTGGCGTGGCCGTCGCCGAGATCGCGTACGTGGCACGGCACCGCGGCGGTCCCGACGTGGAGCATGAGGCGTTCCGGCAACTGCGTCGCCGACGTGCGGACGTCGGCGAGGTCGGTGGTCCACCAGGCGGCGGGCGTCAGCAGGGGTGCGCCGCGTGGCACGTCGGCCGACTCGACGCCGCGCAGGTTGAGGGCGACCCGGGCGGTCGCCGCGACGCGGTCCCGGGGCGCGCCGAGGGCCTCGACGCCGCGCACCCGGAGCGCGCGGCCGGCCAGGTCGACGAGCTCGTCGCCGGGTGCCACGGAGCCCTCCGCGAGCGTGCCGGTGACGATCGTCCCGGCACCGCGCACGGAGAACGACCGGTCGACCCACAGGCGAACGGGCGCCGCCGGGTCGGGAGCGGGCAGGCCGGAGACGAGCGTGCCGAGGGCGTGTCGCACGTCGTCGACGCCTGCGCCGGTGACGGCGCACACGGAGACGGCAGGGACGTCGGCGAGCGTGCTGCCCACCATCCACTCGCGGGCCTCCTCGATCGCGAGCGCGGGGTCGGCGAGGTCGGACCTGGTGACCACCAGCAGGCCGTGCCGTACGCCGAGGGCGTCGAGCGCCTCGAGGTGCTCGCTGCTCTGCGCCATCCAGCCCTCGTCGGCGGCGACGACGAACATCGTCGCGGGCACCGAGCCGACGCCGGCGAGCATCGTGGTGACGAACCGTTCGTGGCCCGGCACGTCGACGAACGCCACCTCGCCGGCGTCCGGCAGGGTCGTCCAGGCGAAGCCGAGGTCGATCGTCAGCCCGCGTCGCCGTTCCTCGGCCAGCCGGTCGGGGTCGGTGCCGGTGAGTGCCTTGACCAGCGTCGACTTGCCGTGGTCGACGTGTCCTGCCGTGGCGACGACGTGCACGACGGCTACCGGGGGAGGTGGCGGAGGCGGACGGGAATCGAACCCGCCTGGCCCGGATACCGGACCACATCGGTGTTGAAGACCGTGCCGGCCACCAGGCCGGATACGCCTCCCCGGGTCGCGACGGTGTCACACACCCTGGTGATGTTACGACCTCGCGGCACGGAGGTCGGCCTCGATCCGTTGCGTCGCGGTGAGCAGCGGTGGCAGCAGCTCGCGCCGCATCTTCGCGGTGGACGTGCGGCTGGCCGCGGTCGAGACGTTGGCCGCCGCGACCACGCGTCCGCTCTTGTCCCTGATCGGCGCGGCGATCGAGCGCAGGCCGTCCTCCAGCTCCTGGTCGACGAGCGACCAGCCGTGGCTGCGCACGCCGTCGAGCTCCTTGCGCAGGTCCTCCGCGGACGTCGTGGTGTGCTCGGTGAGCCGGCGCCGGATCGTACGGCTGATGTAGTCGTCGAGATCGCCTTCGGGCAGGCCGGCGAGCAGCACCCGGCCCATCGACGTGGCGTACGCGGGGAAGCGGGTGCCGACGTTGATGGCGACGGTCATGATGCGCGAGGTCGGGATGCGGGCGACGTAGATGATGTCGTCGCCGTCGAGCACCGACACCGAGGTCGACTCGTGCACCTCGGCGGCCAGGCGCTCCAGGTGCGGCTCGGCGACCTCGGGAAGCGACAGTGCCGAGAGGTAGGCGTACCCGAGGTCGAGGACGCGGGGCGTCAGGGAGAACTGCCGGCCGTCGCTGCGGACGTAGCCGAGGTCGGCGAGGGTGAGCAGGAACCGGCGCGCGGCCGCTCTGGTGAGGTTGGTGGCGCGCGCGACCTCGCTCAGGGTCAGCTCGGGTGCGTTCGCGTCGAACGCCTTGATGACGTTGAGCCCGCGTTCGAGCGACTGGATGAAGTGGACGCCGCGCGACTCCTCGGCCGGAGCGTCCTGGTCCTGCGGTCCGTCGCGCGCTGTCATCGGATGCTCCTTCGTGCTGGCGAGCGTGTCACGCCGTCACTCCGGCGGTCAGCGACCGTAGCGTAGCCAGCTCCTCCGCGGTCGGAGCCGCACTCTCCCTCAGATCGCCGGCGACCGCCAGCGGCCAGCCGGTTGCCTCGCGTACCGTGTCCGGCTCGATGCCCGGGTGTACGTGGGTCAACGTCAGCTCGCGGGTGTCGGGATCGGGTTCGAGTACGCCGAGGTCGGTGACGACGCGGGTGGGGCCGCGGCCGCGGTAGCCGAGCCGTTCGCGGTCACCGGGGCCCGAGCCGTGCCCGACCGAGGTGACGAAGTCGACCTTCTCGACGAACGTCCGCCGGCTCTGCCTGACGATCACGATGACCTCGCCGCACGACGCCGCGATCTCCGGCGCGCCGCCCGCGCCCGGCAGGCGCGTCTTCGGGTGCGCGTAGTCGGGGCCGATCACGGTCGTGTTGATGTTGGCGAACCGGTCGATCTGCGCGGCGCCGAGGAATCCGATCCCGATGCGGCCGGGTTGCAGCCAGTAGTTGAATACCTCGGGGACGCTCACGACCGCGTCCGCGGTGTCGGCGAGGACGCCGTCGCCGATGGACAGCGGCAGCCAACCGGGTTTCGCGCCGAGCGCGCCCGACTCGTAGATGAGGGTCAGGTCCGGCGCGTGGGTGCGGCGCGCGAGGTTGGCGGCGGTGCTCGGCAGCCCGATGCCGACGAAGCACCTCGTGTCGCCGCGCAGCGACCTGGCGGCGGCGACGGTCATCATCTCGTCGGCGGTCCAGCTCATGCGGTCACCCGCCGAGCGAGCACCGTGGTGCGTAGCCACTCCGTGAAGGTCTCGCGGTCCGCGCTGATCCTGGACCACTCGCGGTACGCCGCGTTGTCGCGCTCGTAGTAGCCGTGGGCGTACGACGGGCGCGCGCCGCCGGGCACCACGGCCACGGCGTCGAGGGCCCACGACGGCAGGATCACCTGGTCGGGTACGGGCGTGAGCTCGTCGACGATCTCCTCGACGGTGACGAGCGACCGGCTCGACGCGAGCACCGCCTCCTTCTGCACGCCGGTGAGCCCCCACATCTGGACCCGGCCGGTGCGGTCGGCACGCTGCGCGTGGATGACCGCGAGGTCCGGGCGCAGTGCGGGGACGGCGGCGAGGGTCTCGCCGGTGAACGGGCAGGTGACGGTCGTGATGTTCGGGTTGTGGGCCATCAGGTCCGTGCCGAGGTAGCCGCGCAGCACCGCGAACGGCACGTCGCTCGCGCCGGCGACGTACCTGTTGGCCATGCCCGCATGGCTGTGCTCCTCGATGGCGAGGGGGTGCGGCCAGCCGTTCTCGATGGCGTCCCTGAACCGGTGGAGCGAGCCGACACCAGGGTTGCCGCCCCAGGAGAAGACCAGCGCCCTCGCGCACCCGGCGCCGATGAGCTGGTCGTACGCGATGTCCGGTGTCATCCGGGCGAGGGTGAGGTCGCGCCGGCCCTGCCGGATGATCTCGTGCGCGGCCGCGGTGGGGATGAGATGGGTGAAACCCTCGAGCGCGAGTGTGTCCCCGTCGTGGAGAAGCTCGCGTATCCCCTCGTCAAGACCGACGATCGCCGCCATCGTCCTCGCTTCTCCTGGTGCCTCGAATCCCTGGCCGAACGGCCGACCGTTCGCTATGCAAACAGCGGTACAGTATTCGCACACTATCGAGTGTGGTCGTCCCCGGTCAACGAGAGGTGGTCGTGCGAGGTCCCGTTCGGTGAGATCCCCCGCCACCGGGTGGCTCGTCCGTACCGCGGTGATCGCCTGGGCGATCCAGACCGCGGTCAACGTCGCGCGGCCGCTCGTCACCTACCGCGTGCTCCAGCTCGACGGCGGGTCGTTCGAGGTGGGCGTCATCGCGGCCACGTTCTCCGTCCTGCCGCTGCTCGCCGCGCTGCCCGTCGGCCGCTGGCTCGACCGGCGCCGCGAACCGCCGGTGGTGGGCGCCGGCGCAACGGCGATCGCCCTGTCGGTCGTGCCGCTGGTGCTGTCGTCGAACCTGTGGCTCATCGCGCTCGGGTGCACGTTCATGGGGCTCGGCCAGCTGCTGTGCATGGTCGGCCTGCAGACGCAGATCGCGAACAACTCACCGGCGCACAAGCAGGATTCCCACTACGGCATGTTCACGGTCTTCACCTCGCTCGGCCAGATCGTCGGACCGCTCCTCGGCACCCTGGTCGGCACCAGCGTGTCGTCGGGCGCCGGGCACCAGGTCGCGACGACGCCGGGGTTCGTCGTCGCCGGCGGCGTCGCCGCGATCGGGACGCTGGCGACGATCGGCATGGCGACCAGGCCGCCGGCGCGCAGGCTGGCCGGCGTCGACGCCCCGCGGTCGAGCCAGGCGGTCGCCGTCCGGCGGGTGCTCGCGCAACGCGGGGTGCCTGCGCACATGTACGTCGGCATGGCGCTGTTCATCGCCATCGACCTCATCGCGGTCTTCCTGCCCGCGCTCGCCGAGCACAACGGCGTCAGCGCCCGGGCCGTGGGCGTGCTGCTCGCCACGCGGGCGGCGTTCACGATGCTGTCGCGGTTATGCCTCACCAGGCTCACGCGGATCCTGGGGCGCGGGTCGCTCGTCCGGATGAGCGTGCTGCTGTCGGGAGTCGTCCTCTGCGCGGTCCCGTGGCTGCACTCACCGGTCCTGCTGTTCGTCGCGATGGCGGTCGCCGGCTTCCCGCTCGGCGTCGGTCAGCCGCTCACGATGTCCGAGGTCTCGCAACGGACGATCGTCGAGCTGCGCGGCACGTCGATGGCACTGCGCATGGTGGCCAACAGGACCGGTCAGATCGTCATCCCCGCCGCGGTGGGAGCCGTCGCGGCGAGCGCGGGTGTCGGGGCCGCGTTCTGGATGATCGGTGCCCTGCTCGTCTCGGCCGGCGTGCTGCCCGGTCTGGGACGCATTGACAGCGCCAGGGACGACCGCTAGCGTCCGAATTCGAGCAACGCACACGCGTTCGTATGACGAACACGCGCCGGACGTTCGAGAGGCGGCTGATCGGGCCATGGATGCGCGCACCGCCCGGCTGTCGGAGTCGCTCGACGGCCTGCGCACGGCCTTCGATGCCGACGGCATCACCCTGCGGGTCGAACCCGTCGACGACCGGCAGGTCACGCTGCGCCTGCTCATCCCCGACGACGCCTGCGCGGAGTGCCTGGTCCCCGACGACATGATCAGCGAGATGGCGCTGGCCGCGCTCCGCGAGGCGTCCCCCGAGATCAGTGACGTCAGGGTCGAACGGCACGTCGGCAGCTCATGACGGTCCATCTGGTCGGCGATACCGCCGAGGAGATCGACGACTTCGTCGCGGCCAGGGGATGGTCCGACGGGCTGCCCGTCGTCGCACCGACGCCGGAGCGGGTCGCCGCGATGGTCGCCGCGAGCGGCCTTCCCGCCGACGCCGAGGTCGGCGCCGTGCCGGTGAGTGGACGTATCGCGGACGTACGGAGCGTCGCCGTCAACGCCGTGATGGCCGGCTGCCGTCCGGCCCACTTCCCGGCGCTGCTCGCGACGCTGCGCGCCGTCCTCGACCCCGGGTTCAACCTCGCGGGCGTGCAGGCCACCACCCACCCGTGCGCGCCGCTCGCCGTCTTCGGCGGCCCGGTCGTCGACGAGCTCGGCATCAACGCGGGCGCCGGCGCCCTCGGTCCCGGCAGTCGCGCCAACGCCGTCATCGGCAGGGCGCTTCGCCTCGTCGTACTCGTCATCGGCGAGGGCACGATCGGGGACGGCGACAAGGCGACGTTCGGTCACCCGGGGAAGTACACGTACGTCGCGGCCGAGAACGAGCCGGCGAACCCCTGGACGCCGCTGCGAGTCGACCACGGCCTCGGCGCGGATGCAAGCGCGGTGACGGTGTTCGCGGCCGAGGCGCCGCACAACGTCAACGACCACGGCAGCTCAGACGGCGCGGGCATTCTCGTGACCATCGCCGGCACGATGCGCACGCTCGGCAACAACAACATCTACCTCGGCGGCGACATGCTCGTCCTGCTCGGACCCGAGCACGCGGCTGTCTGCGCACGCGACGGACTCACCAAGCACGACGTCGCCCGCCGGCTGTTCGAGCTGGCGCGTGTGCGGGTGAGCGAGCTGTCGCCCGAGAACCGCGCGCGGTTCGCCAGGATCCGGCCCGATCCCTTCGCCACCGCGGCGGACGACGACCTCGCCCCGGTCGTCGCGTCCGCGGACAACGTCGTCGTCACGGTCCTCGGTGGACCCGGACGGCACTCGATGGTCGTGCCGACGTTCGGCGCGAGCAGGACCGTGACCAGAGCCGTCGACACGGTGTGACGAGAGGTGCGATGCGCATGACGATCGAGTTCCTCGACCCGACGGGGCTGCCCGCGCGACCGGACAGCGTCGCGCTCGCACCGCGCGTGCCGTCTCTGCAGGGCCTGCGCCTCGGGCTGCTCGACAACAGCAAGCCCAACGCCGCCGCGCTGCTGGCCGTCGTGGGTGACAGGTTCACCCGCGCGTACTCGGCGAAGGCGCGGGTGTGGCAGAAGGGTGAGGGCACCGGCGCGGCAGGTCCGATGCCCGAGCTGCTCGCCCTGTCGGTCATCGCGCAGGAGACGGCGGTCGCCAACGCCTCCGGCGACTGAGGCGCGTGCACGTCGTGGAGTGTCCACGACTCCGTCACCCTGGAGAAGGCAGGCATCCCGACCGTCACGTTCGTGACGGCGCCGTTCCAGGGATACGCCCGGATGCGGGCGACCGCACTCGGGATGCCCGACCTCGGGCTCGCCGTCATCCCGCATCCACTGGCGGACCGTACGCCGGCGCAGCTGGAGGAGATCGTCGACGCGGTGCTCGACGACGTCGTCGCCGCGCTGACCGGGTGACCGCTCGCTCGTCGTGAAGGGACGTGCATGGAACACGCGCCGGCACCGGTGGTGGAGGAGTTCGGCGGGCGTCTGCTCGCCGCGGCGGGCATGACGCCCGAGGAGAGCCGTACCGTCGCGCGGCACGTCGTCTGGGCGAGCCTGCGCGGCGTCGACTCCCATGGCGTCAGCCGCATACCCCTGTACGCGCAACGCGTCCGCGAGGGCGGCATCGTCAGCCCCACGACGATCGAGACGGTCAGCGAGACCCCGGCCGTCGTCGTACTCGACGGCGGCGACGGTGTGGGTCAGGTCATCGGCGAGCACGCGGTCGACCTCGCCGTCGACCGCGCGCGACGTCTCGGCGTCGCGGCCGTGGGAGTGCGGCATGGCAACCATCTCGGCGCGCTCGCCGCGTACACCCACCGCGCCGCGGAACGCGGCGTGATCGGCATCGCGATGACCAACGCGAGCCCGCGGATCGCGCCGACGGGCGGGGCAGAACCGTTGCTGGGCAACAATCCGTGGAGTGTGGCCGTGCCGTCGCCCGGGCGGCCGCTCGTCGTCGACATGGCGACGAGCGTCGCCGCGCTCGGCAAGGTGCGGTTGATCCAGCAGCGCGGGGAGCAGCTGCCCGAGGGTTGGGCCCGTGACACTGACGGGCTGCCGACGACCGATCCGGCCGCGGCGATCAGCGGACTCCTCGAACCGATCGGCGGACACAAGGGCTACGCCATCTCGCTCGTCGTCGACCTGCTCGCCGGGGTGCTTACCGGGTCGCGTGACGGGCCGGACGTCGGCGTCCTCACCGACGCCGCGCGTACCGGCGGGCAGGGTCACCTGTTCCTCGCCCTGTCCGTCGAGGCGTTCCTGCCCGCCGGTGACTACGAGCGGCGGGTCGGCGAGGTCGCCGACCGGCTCAGGTCCAGCCGCCGGTCGCCGGGCGTCGACGCGATCCACGTCCCCGGCGACATCGAGGACGGTGTCGAGCGGCGGCGCAGGGCCGACGGCGTACCGCTGCCCAACGGTGTCGCGGCGGGCCTGCGGAGGACCGCGACCGAGCTGCGCGTCGACGTCCCTGATTGGCTGGCGGCATGAGCGACGCTGGGAGCTGGCAGCCCCCGCACGACGTCGACCCGCGCGGCGTCGACGAGCTGCTGCACGGTGGGTACGACCTGCACGTGCACGCGACGCCCGACGTCAGGCCGCGGCGGATGGACGTCGTCGCACTCGTCGAGCACTACCGCGCCGCGGGCATGGCGGGCGCACTGATCAAGGACCATTTCCTGCCGACGATCGGCCGCAGCTACGTCCTCGACCAGCGGTACGACGACTTCCGCTGCCTCTCGTCCTGCGCGCTCAACACCCCGACCGGCGGCGTCGACCCGGTGCACGTCGAGGCGGCCCTCGCGTCCGGCGCGCAGTGGGTGTTCTTCCCGACGCTGACGGCCGCGGCGTACATCGACCACGTCGGCAGGACGGACGAGGCGGCGTGGCTCCTGCCTGCCGGACGCGAGCCGCTGGCCGTCCTCGACGACGGCGGCGCGTTGCGTCCCGAGGTGCACGACGTGCTCGACGTCGTCGCCAGGCACGAGGTCGTCCTCGCCTCGGGTCACCTCAGCCCGCTGGAGACCCGCGCGCTGTTCGCCGAGGCGAAGCGCAGGGGGATCGAGCGGCGCGTCGTCACGCACGCGTCGATCGAGTTCGTCTCGATGCCGCTCGACCTGCAGCGGGAACTGGCCGCCGAGGGCGCGTACATCGAGCACTGCTACGTGTCGTGCCTGTACCACCGGCCGATCGATCTCGCCAGGATCGCGCACGAGGTCGGCGCCGTCGGTGCCTCCTCGTGCTACCTCGCCTCCGACCTCGGCCAGCCGCACAACCCGCCGCCGGTCGAGGGCCTGCAGGCCGCACTCGGTGGCCTGCAGGCGCTCGGCATGCCGGCAGGCGACCTCCGCCGGCTGGTCGCGGACACCCCGCGCCGCCTCGTCGACTCGCTGCCCGCCTGAGCCCGTCGCCCCCGCGCGACGCTCCCCGCGCGAATCTTGCCGCCCGAACCCTCGGGCTCGCCGTTGGTGGCGGTGAGGGTGTGGCGTCGGGTCCGGCGCTCAGCGCACGGTGATCAGGTGGTCGGCGCGCTCGGTCAGGTGACCGATCACCGGCGCGCCGGGGATCTCGCCGGCCAGCAGCAGGCCACCGGACGTCTGGGCGTCCGCGAGGAGCAGCGCCTCGTCGTCGTCGACGGCGGACAGGTCGGCGTGCGGCCGGACCCAGTCGATGTTGCGACGCGTGCCGCCGCTGACGTGTCCGGCGGCGAGCGCGGCCCTGGCGCCGGGGAGGTACGGCACGGCCGCGGCGTCGATCTCGGCGCTGACGCCGCTCGCACGCGCGAGCTTGAGCAGGTGGCCGAGCAGGCCGAAACCGGTGACGTCGGTCGCGCAGCGGATGCCGGCCGCGGTCGCCGCCTCGGCGGCAGCGCGGTTGCTCGTCGTCATGGCGTCGACGGCCACCGGGTCCGGCTCGCCGGTCGCCTTGTGTCTGGTGTTGAGCACGCCGATGCCCAGCGGCTTGGTCAGCGAGAGTGGCAGCCCCGGACGCCCCGCGTCGTTGCGCATGAGCACGGAGGGGTCGACGACGCCGGTGACGGCGAGGCCGTACGTCGGCTCGACGTCGTCGACGCTGTGCCCGCCGGCGAGGTGACAGCCCGCGGCGTTCGCGACGGCGAGACCGCCGCGCAGCACCTGCGCCGCGAGCTCCATCGGGAGCGTGTCGTGCGGCCAGCCGAGCAGGTTGACCGCGACGACGGGACGTCCGCCCATCGCGTAGACGTCGGACAGCGCGTTGGTCGCCGCGATGCGACCCCAGTCGTACGCGTCGTCGACGACGGGGGTGAAGAAGTCGGTGGTCAGGACGAGCGCGGGTCCGTCGCCCGGCAGGGCGACGACGGCCGCGTCGTCACCGGTGTCGAGGCCGACGAGCAGGCGTCCGTACGGTTCCGCCGGTGCGCCGCCGAGCCCTGCGACGACGGCCTCGAGCTTGCCCGGCGGGATCTTGCACGCGCAGCCGCCGCCGTGCGCGTACTGCGTCAGCCGGACGGGTGCGCTCGTGGTCGTCATCGTTCGAGTATCCGCGGTGCTCCCGTAGGGTGCGGTGCATGGGCGACGTGCGTCGGCAGATCCCGCGGACCGACGAGTTGCTGGCGCGGACGGAGTTCGTCGAGGCCGCGGAGCGCCTCGGCCGTGACGCGGTGAAGCGGGTCATCGCCGACGCCCAGGACCGTGCGAGGCGCGGTGAGGTGTCGCCCGAGTCGGTGCCCGACGTCGCCGCCGGTGCGCTGCCGCGCCGTGCGACGAGCATGCGTCCTGTCGTCAACGCGACCGGCGTGGTGGTGCACACCAACCTCGGTCGCGCTCCGCTGTCGGACGCGGCGCGCGACGCCGTGGTCACCGCGTCCGGTGCGACCGACGTCGAGTTCGACCTGCGCACGGGACGCCGCGCGCGACGCGGACGCGGCGCAACCGAGGCGCTCGCCGCCGCGGTGCCCGACGCCGAGGCCGTGCACGTGGTGAACAACAACGCCGCGGCGCTCCTGCTGTGCGCCCTCGTACTCGCGCAGGACAGGGAGATCGTGGTGAGCCGCGGCGAGCTGGTGGAGATCGGCGACGGCTTCCGCATCCCCGACCTGCTCGCCTCGACCGGCGCGCGGTTGCGCGAGATCGGCACGACGAACCGGACGTCGCTGCGCGACTACGAGTCGGCGATCGGCGACGACACCGCGTTCGTGCTGAAGGTGCACCCGTCCAACTTCTGGGTGTCCGGCTTCACCTCGGCCGTCCCGGTCTCCGACCTCACCGGCCTCGGCGTGCCGGTGGTCGTCGACGTCGGGTCGGGACTGCTCACCCCGCACCCGCTGCTGCCGGACGAGCCCGACGCGACGACCGTGCTGCGCGCGGGCGCCGCGCTGGTGACGGCGAGCGGGGACAAGCTGCTCGGTGGACCGCAGGCCGGCCTGCTGCTCGGGCAGGCTGCGCTGGTCGAGCGGCTGCGCCGGCATCCCTCCGCACGCGCCCTGCGCGTCGACAAGCTGACCCTCGCCGCGCTCGAGGCGACCCTCGACGGCCCGCCGGTCCCCGTACGGCAGGCGCTCGAGGTGTCGCTCGACGCACTGCGTACCCGTGCCGAGCGCCTCGTCGCCCGGCTGGCGGAGGCGGGCCTCGCCGACGGCGTCGAGGTGGTCGACTCGACGGCCGCCGTCGGCGGCGGCGGAGCGCCCGAGGTGACGATCCCGAGCGTCGCGCTGAGCGTCCCTGCCGGCCTCGCGGACGCCCTGCGCCTCGGCGACCCCCCGGTCGTCGGCCGCGTCGAGCGGGGCCGCTGTCTCCTCGACCTCCGCACCGTCCCCCCGCCCGACGACGACACCCTGCTCGCCGCGCTCACCGCCGTGCTCCGCCCCGGGTGACCCACCACCGCGCCGCACTTCATTGGGCGCGGCCGGCCAAGTAGGCGCGGGTCGTCTCCGCGGCGCGGGTGGCGGCGGCCTCCAGTGCGTCCGGCCCCCGGCCCAGGGCGCCGTCGACCAGGAGGGCGGCGTGGCCGTGGGCGATGGCGACCACCGCGAGCGCGAGATCCTCGGTCGCCTTCCCGTCGCCGGCGAAGGCGGCGGCGGGCTCGCCGAAGGCCCGTTCGATCGGCTTGGTGGCCTCGACGAGCTCGGGCAGGCGGCCCTTGTCGAGGCCTGCGGCGAACAGCGTCTCGAACAGCGGACGCTGGTCGGCGGCGAACCTGACGTACGCGCGCGCGGCCGCCGCCAGCCGGTCGGCGGGTGACTCCACGTCCGCGGCCTCGGCCGCGAGCATGGCGGAGAGCGCGTCGGCGGCCTTCGTGGCCGCGGCCGCGAGCAGGCTCTCGCGGTCGGCGAAGTGCCGGTAGGGCGCGCCGACGCTCACCCCCAGGCGCCGGCTCGCCTCGGCCAGGGTGAAGCGGGCGATGCCGTGCTCGGCGATCAGTTCGATCGCGGTGTCGATCAACGCCCCCCGCAGGTCGCCGTGGTGGTAGCGCCCCGCCTTCTTCCGCGACCTGTCGGTGTCACGCGTCGCCATGGCCACGCCCTGCACCGACGATCGTCGCGCGCTTCGCGGGCCCGCTCCCGATGTGAAAGACGCTCACTATGTGAATGAGCATAACATTGCGGATTCGTGGTCCACACCACAGCGCGACCGGCGTCCGGCGGGTAGCGTGCCGTCCATCCGGCACCGCGTTCGTGGTCCGGGGGAGGAGCGGACATGGGAGGGCCGTCGTCCGGTGTCACTGGTCAGAGGGCTGACCAGTCCTCGAGCTGGCGCGACCGGGTGCGGCGCGTTCGGCCGGTGCGGCCCACGCGGGGCGACGTGATCGCCGGCATCAGCGTCGCGCTCGTCCTCGTCCCGCAGGCGCTCGCCTACGCAGAGCTCGCCGGTGTCCCGCCCGTCCACGGCCTGTACGCCGCGGCGGCCGCACCGGTCTTCGCGGCGTTCGTCGGGTCGTCGCCGTACCTGCAGACGGGGCCGGTGGCACTGACGAGCCTGCTGACGTTCGGTGCGCTCGCGCCGCTGGCCGACGAGGGCACCGCCACGTTCGCCTCGTACGCGGCGCTGCTGGCACTGCTCGTCGGTGTGGTGCGGCTCGTCCTCGGGCTGCTGCGGTGGGGTGCCGTTGCGTACCTCATGTCGTTGCCGGTCGTCACCGGCTTCACGGTGGCCGCGGCGGTGCTGATCATCGCGTCGCAGATACCCGGCCTGGTCGACGTCGACTCCGGCGCACTGAGTCCGATCGTCGCCGCCGGCGAGGTGCTCGTGCAGCCTGGGGAGTGGAGCCTCGCCGCCGTCGGCATCGGTCTCGCGACGGTCGCGGTGGTCATCCTCGGCCGCCGGATCAGCGCGCTGTTCCCGTGGATGCTGCTCGTGACCGTCGTCGGCCTGGTGCTGAGCGCCGCCGGTCTCGTCCGGGTGGCCGGTGTCGGCGAGATCCCTGCCGGTCTTCCCGCGCTCGCGCTCGACCTGCCGTGGCACGCGCTGCCGGAGCTCGCGCTCCCGGCACTCGTCATCGCCGTGGTCGGGTTCGCCGAGCCCGCGTCCATCGCGCGCAAGTACGCCGCCGAGGACCACAAGCCATGGAACCCGCACCTGGAGTTCGTCGGGCAGGGACTGGCCAACCTCGGCTCGGGTCTCTTCGGCGGCTACCCGGCGGGCGGCTCGTTCTCGCGTTCGGCCCTGGGCAGGCTCGCCGGCGCCCGTACCCGGTGGAGCGGCGCGATCACCGGTGTCGCGGTGCTCGCGGTCCTGCCGTTCGTCGGCGTGCTCTCCGCGCTCCCGCGGGCGGTGCTCGCCGGCCTCGTCATCGTCGCCGCGGTGTCCCTCGTCGACGTCGCCGCGTTCCGCGAGTACTGGCAGCACTCGCGTGCGCAGTTCCTGGTGGCCGTACCGACGTTCGTCGTGACGCTGGCCGCAGCCCCGCGGGTCGAGCGCGGCCTGCTCGTCGGCGTCGGACTCGCGCTGGCCGTCCACCTGTGGCGCGAGGCGCGGCTCGACGTCGACGCGTGGCGCGAGGACGGCACGTTGCACGTCCGTCCGCAGGGCGTCCTCTACTTCGGGTCGGCCCCCGCGCTCGAGAGCCGCCTGCGCGCGCTGCTCGCCGAGCATCCGGACGCCCACACCGTCGCGATCGACCTGCACCGCCTCGGCCGGCTCGACCTCACCGGCCTGTACGTCCTGCGCGGCGTCGCCGAACAGATCCGCGACGGCGGCGCCACCGTGGAGTTCTGCGAGGTGCCGCCGCACGCGAAGGAGCGCGCCCGGTCGGTGCTCGGCGACTGCTGAGGCCTCAGCGGGCCTTCGCCACCCGGGCGCGGAGGTTGTCGCGGACGGTCGGCCACTCGTCGGCGAGGATCGAGAAGACGACGGAGTCGCGGAAAGTGCCGTCGGCGCGCCTGACGTGCCGGCGCAGTACGCCCTCGCGGGTGGCCCCGAGCTTCGCGATGGCCGCCTGCGAGCGCGGGTTGAGGTTGTCGGTCTGCAGCTTGACCCGCCCAAAACCGGACGCGAACGCGTGACCGAGCAGCAGCAGCTTGCACTCGGGGTTCACCGCGCTCGCCCACCAGCTCGGACCGTACGCGGTCCAGCCCAGGTGGATGCGCTCGTTGGTCAGATCGATGTCGCCGAGCGACGTCGTGCCCACCACGGTGTCGTCGGCGGCGAGCCGGACCGTGTACGGGAGGTGCTCGCCGCGGGTGGCGCGCTCGAGGTTGCCGGCCACCACTGCGCGCATGCCCGCGACGTCGCTCGGACGCGCGGCCGGACCGCCGCCGAAGTACGACTCCCAGACCCGCTCGTCGTCGAGCGCGGTGAAGAGCTCGTCGGCGTCGGTCTCGCGCATCGGGTCGAGGCGCACGACGTCACCGGTGAGCGGGACGGGCGCCGGAGCGCGGGCGGTCACCCCTGCGGGTGCTCGCCGTCGTCGTCGAGGTCGGCGAGGAACGCCTCCGCCTCGGCGGCGATCTCGTCGCCGGTGGGCAGGTCGTCGTCGCCGAGTGCGGGCAGCTCACGCCGGCTGCCGGCGGGGGCGTCGGCGTCGTACTGCGACTCCAGCTCGTGGACGACCTTCTGCACCAGCTCGTTGGACGCCACCTGGCTCTCGACCAGGGTGCCGACGTACGCGGCCTCCTCCTCGAGGTTGCCGACGGGTAGTAGCAGGCCGGTCACCCGGGACACCGAGCGCAGCAGCGTGATGATCGCCTCTGGATAGCGGTTGTCGGCGATGTAGTGCGGTACGTGCACCGCGAACCCCATCGCGTCGTGGCCGGCCTCGCCGAGCCGCAGCTCGAGGAGTGTCGGCGCACCTGCCGGCATGGTGATCTCGCCCTCCCACGGGTTGGGACCGGTGACGAGGTCGGGCCGGGTCGCGTGGGACGTGACGCCGAGTGGGCGGGTGTGCGGGACGGTCAGCGGGATGCCGTGCACCCCGACGGTCAGGCGAACGCCGAACCGACGGACGAGCTGGGTGACGGCCTGGCTGAACCGCTCCCACTGGGTGTCGGGCTCGGGGCCGGTGAGCAGCAGGAACTCCGACTCGGAGTCGTCGCGCACCGCATAGAGCGTGAGCTGCGGGGCGACGTACTGCTCGAAGTGGTCGTGCGCGAAGACGATCGTCGGGCGCTGTGCCCGGTAGTCGTGGAGCTGGTCGATGTCGAACCTCGCGACGACACGGTGCGGGAGTGTCGCCAGTAGGTGCTCGGCGAACCCCTGGCCGGCCTCGCCCGCGTCGATGAACCCGTGCAGGGCGTGCAGCAGGACCGGCGCTCCTTCGGTGAGCGTGTCGTCGGTGAACTCGTACAGGTCGTCGGGACTCATCGTCCTCACCCTCGTCATCGCGTACACCGGTGCCAACGACCGGCGCACGCCACCACATTCCCACAAGATCACCGCGCGGCCGGGTAGGCGGTGGCCGTGGCCGTCGCCTACCCGACAGTGACCGGCGTGCTCAGCCGACGTCGCGGCGGCGGAATCCCAGCAGGCCGGCGAGGATGAGGGCCGCCGTGATGCCGACCAGCCAGAGCAGCGGCGCAGCCGTGACGTCGCCGCCGGGCAGGCTGGGCACGTGGGCGTACGGCGAGAGGTCCATCACCCACTGGTCGAGCTGGAACACCGGGCCGAGCTCGCCGAGCAGGACGAACGCCACGAGCAGGGCCCAGCTCGCGGCGGCGAGTCGGGGCAGCAGCCCGAACAGCGCCACCACGAGACCGGTGAGCACCCAGGCCGCGGGCACGCGCACGACGGCGGCCACGAGCACGCGACCGAGCTGGTCGGCGTCGCCCGTGGTGACCGCGTGTGCCGCGCCCACCGCGAGCCCCGCGATCACCATCAGGATGGCGGTTCCCGCGAGTGCGACCGTCAGGTGGCCGGCCATCCAGTGGGCGCGACCGAACCGGGTGGCGAGCACGGGTTCGGCACGCAGTCCCGTCTCCTCCGTCCGCATGCGCAGCGCCGCCTGCACGCCGTACGCGGACGCGATGACCGCGATGATGCCGAACAGCGCGGAGATCAACGCGTCGGTGAGGCCCTTCTCGCCGCCCAGCGCGGCCACCATCTCGCGTGCCTGCGGGCTGTCGAGCAGGCCGCCGACGTTCGACGCGACGTTGCCGAACACCAGGCCCATCACGACGAAGCCCGCGGACCAGCCGATCAGCATGCCCCGGTGGAGGCGCCAGGCGAGGCCGAGCGGCCCGCTCAGTCCGCGGCCTGCGTCACCGGGTCCGAGCCGGTAGGGGAGCAGGCCCGCGTCGAGGTCGCGCCGACCGGCGAGCAGGTGGGCGGCGACCGTCGCGACGACGCTGAACACCAGGGCAATCGCGAGCACCCACCAGCGGTCGCCCGCGTACGGCCGGATCTGCTGGCTCCAGCCGATCGGGGACAGCCACGACCACGCCGTCGGCCCCTCGATGGAGCCGGTGGTGTCACCGATCGCGCGCAGCAGGTAGGTGACGCCGAGCACGGCCACGGCGATGCCGGTGGCGGCCTTGGCGCTCTTCGTCAGCTGCGCCGCGACGCACGCGACGGCCGCGAAGGAGATCACGATCGACGCCCAGGCGGCCCCGAACGCGAGTGAGCCCTCGGTCGGCAGGCCTGCGGCGATCAGACCGACCGCCGTGAGGGCGCCCAGGATGAGGGCCGTGCCCGTCGAGACGAGCATGGCCGCCGCGAGCGAGGCGTGCCGCCCGACGACGGTGGCCCCGAGCAGCTCGAGCCGGCCCGCCTCCTCCTCGGAGCGGGTGTGCCGCACCGTGATGACGATGGAGAGCACGGCCACCAGCGCGGCGAACGTGCCGCCGAGCTTGAGCAGGGCGATCGCGCCGACCGACGCCGGGTCGTAGATCCAGCCGTACAGTGCGACGAGCGACGGCGTGCCGTTCGAGGTCGCGGATGCCGCGATGCGCGCGGCGGGCGTGGTGTAGAGGTCGACGACCGCCGCGGCCGAGCCGACGGCGACGACGACGAAGACCGCGATCCAGACGGGCAGCAGGATCCGGTCACGGCGCAGCGCCAGCCGGACCAGCTTCTCGGTCCCTGTGAGTGCTGTCATCTCGACGCTGCCGCGTGCTTTCCGGCAGGCGTGCTGTCGGAGTCGTCGTAGTGCCGCAGGAACAGTTCCTCGAGCGTGGGCGGCTGGCTGGTGAGGCTCCGCACGCCGGCGGTGGTCAGCCGGCGCAGCAGCTCGTCGAGCTTGTCAGTGTCGACGTCGCAGCGGATGCGGGTGTCGTCGACGCGCAGGTCGTGCACGCCGGGCAGGTCGCGCAGCCCGTTGGGCGCGGTCGCGAGGACGGCGTCGATCGAGGTGCGGGTGAGGTGGCGCAGGTCGGCGAGCGTGCCGGACTCGACGGTCCGTCCCTCGCGGATGATGCTCACCCGGTCACACAGCGCCTCGATCTCGGCGAGGATGTGGCTCGACAGGAGCACGGTGCGCCCCTCCGCCTTCACCTCCGCGATGCACTGCTGGAAGACCTCCTCCATCAACGGGTCCAGCCCCGACGTGGGCTCGTCGAGGAGGAGGAGCTCGACGTCGGACGCGAGCGCCGCGACGAGGCCGACCTTCTGCCGGTTGCCCTTGGAGTAGGCCCGGCCCTTCTTCCGCGGGTCGAGGGCGAACCGCTCGAGCAGATCGGCCTTCCGCGCAGGATCGAGCCCGCCGCGCATCCGGCCGAGCATGTCGATGACCTCGCCGCCGGTCAGGTTGGGCCACAGCGTCACGTCGCCCGGCACGTACGCGAGCCGGCGGTGCAGCGACGTGGCCTGGCGCCACGGGTCGCCGCCGAGCAGGCTGACCTCACCGGCGTCCGGTCGGAGCAGGCCGAGCAGGATCCGGATGGTCGTGGTCTTCCCCGAGCCGTTCGGACCCAGGAATCCGTGGACTTCCCCCGTGCCGACGCTGAGGTCGAGACCGTCGAGGGCGCGGGTGTGCCCGAACGTCTTGACCAGGCCGGCCGTCGATATCGCAGGTGTCATGCTTCACAAGCTACGCTGTGTTCACAAAGTCGTGAACAGTCTTTACGCCATCTTGATACCGGGGGAGGGAGGGGTCCGATGACCGACCGAGATCACGCACCGGTCGACGACGAGGTGCGCAAGTTCGTCGAGCACGCGGGGCTGGCCCTGGCCGAGTGGGGGTTCCCGCCCATGTCGGCCCGGGTGCTCATCGCCGCGATGACGGTGCCGAGCGGGGTCGTCTCCGCGCCCGAGCTCGGCGAACGACTCGACGCGAGTCCGGCGGCCATCTCCGGGGCGGTGCGCTACCTCGGCCACCTGGGCATGCTCATCCGCGTCCCCGGCATGGGCTCGCGCCGCAACTACTACCGGATCCAGGACGAGCTCTGGTACGGCGCTGCGCTGACGAAGAACGAGGTGCTGTTCGCCCGTCTCGTCGACGTCTGCGACGAGGGCATCACGGCGCTCGGCGGCCCCGACACCGAGGCGGGGGAGCGGGTGGCGGAGATGCGTGACTTCCTCGCCTTCATGCGTGCGGAGCTGCCGGGCATGCTCGAGCGATGGCGTACCTCTCGCTCGAAGAACACTGCCAGAGAAGCATCTGGCGAGCAAAAGGAGTAAACGCTTTCACGACCGACTGTTCGGTTTCTCCTGCACGATACGTGGCCGCTCCGGCGGGGTCGCACACGAAGTGTCCTCGCGGTGCGGCCTCTGCGTACCCATGGCGTACGATGACGCGCGCTCACTATGCAGGTGAATGAAGGGTGCCCAGGATGAAGGCAGGCAAGGCGGGAGTCGGCACCTCGTCGGCTGGGAAGGTCGGCGACGAGGGGTGGTCCAGACCGCGCCGGCGCCGGCAGGAGCTGATCGACGCGGCAGCCGTCATTTTCTCTGACAAGGGATATGATGCGGCATCGATTCAGGAAATCGCCGACGCTCTCGGAATTCTCAAGGGCAGCGTCTACTACTACATCGATTCCAAGCAGGACCTGCTCTTCGAGATCATCAGCGAACGACAGGACCACACCGACGCCCTGGTCAAGGAACTGCGCCGGGCGGATCTCGACCCGCTGGGCAGGCTCCGCGCCTTCATCACCGAGCACGTCGAGGACGTCATGCGTGATCCGGTGAAGTCGGCGGTGATGTGCCGCGACTTCGAGGCGCTCACGGGGGAGCGCCGCGCCGCCGCGCTGAAGCTGCTCGACCGGCGCAACCGGTTCCTCAGGCAGCAGGTCGTGGACGGGCAGGGTGCCGGCATCGTCTGCCCCGACGTCGACCCGAACCTCGCGCTGCGAGCCGTCACCGGCATGGTCTCCTGGGCGTGGCAGTGGTCCGGCGGCGGCCGTCTCAAGCCGGCGCTGGTGGGCAACGCCCTCTCCGACATGGTCCTCGCCGGCATCACCTGTCACCCTCGGCACCACAGTGCCGGCCACCGTGCCCTGATCGGCGCGCTCCCCGCCTACGGCTAGCCTGGAGCGGTGCTGAGGGCCGCCGCGACGCTGGTGACGGCCGCCGTCGCGGTGTGCGGTGCGATGCTGTTCGTCGCTGCGCCGGTGGCCGCGGCGCACACGAGACTCGTCGGCTCGTCGCCGACGGCTGACGCCGCGGTCACGTCTCCCCTGCGGGCGGTGACGCTGACCTTCGACGAGCAGGTGCAGGAGCGGTTCGTCACCGTGTCCGTGGCGGATCCCGATGGCCGCACGGTGAGCGTCGGTGAGCCGGACGTCGCCGGCGAGGTGGTGAGGCAGCGGGTCGAGCCCTTCACATCCACGGGGCGCTACGTGGTCGGCTGGCGCGTGGTGTCGGCCGACGGGCATCCGCTGTCCGGCAGGTTCGCGTTCCGCGTGCGTTCCGGCGCGGTCGGGTCGGCGTCGCCGACCACGCGAACGGCGACCGGGCGGACGCCGTCGCCCACCCCGACGCCCCAGGCGCGAGACGACCGCCCGTTCGTGGAGCGGCACCTCGGACACATCCTGCTCGGCGGTGCCGTCGTCGCCGGCGGGGCGGCCGTCGTCGTCTGGGAAAGGCGCAGGCGTGATGATTGACGACGTGACCGACACGATCCGTACGACCGACCCGGGCGCGAGTGAGCGGCGCCGGTGGCCGTGGCCGTACGCGCTCGGCGGTCTCGCGATCGGCGTGCTCACCCTGGTGGGCGTGCTGTGGGTCGGGGGCGGCTCGCCGCAGCCGGCGCCCGCCGGACTGCCCGACGCCGGGCCGCTCGTCGGCTGGCTGCTGCCGATCGTCAGGTTCCTCACCGACGCCGCCGTCGTCGTGGCCGCGGGCACCGCGCTCACCGCCACCATGCTGCTGCCCGCCACCACCGGTGCGGCACGCACGCTCACCGCACCCGGCGTGCGCCTGGTCAGGACGGCCGGTGTGGCCGCCGGCGTCGGGGTGGTCGCAGCGGCGGCACAGATCGTGCTGACCTACGCCGACTTCCTCGGCGTACCCATCGGAGCGGCCGTCACCCAGCCGGGCATCTCGTCGTTCGTCACCGACACCGTGCAGGGCCGCGCGCTGCTCGCGCAGGTCGTGCTGATGGCGGTCATCGCGCTGGCGTCCGGCTCGGCGTCGACCACACGCGCCGGCGGGCTGATCACGGTAGCCGCCTACACCGGCATGGCCGTGCCCGCGCTCGCCGGGCACTCGGCGGCTGTGGCCGATCACACGCTCGCGCAGTCGAGCCTGCTGGTCCACGTGGTGGCCGCGGCGGCGTGGATCGGCGGCCTGGTGGGCGTCACGCTGGTCGCCGGGCACCCCGACGTACCGCTGCGCACGGCGTTCGGGCGTTTCAGCGCACTCGCGCTCTGGTGCGCGGTCGCGGTCGGCCTCAGCGGGCTGGCGAACGCCTGGGTGCGGATCGGCGGGTTCGACGGGATCGACACGAGGTACGGCCTGCTCGCTCTCGGGAAGGCGCTCGCCTTCGCCCTGCTGGTCACGGCCGGATGGCTGCACAGGAGCCGCACCGCTCCGCGGCTCGACACGACCCGTCGCCCGTTCGTCCGGCTCGCCGCGGCCGAGGTCGCCGTGATGTGCGCGGCGGTCGGCCTCGCCGTCGGGCTGTCGCGCACCCCGACGCCCGTGCCCGACGAGCCGGAGACCATGCCGACGACCGCGGAAGCGATCCTCGGCTTCCCGATGCCACCAGCGCCGACGCCGTGGCGGCTCGTCAGCGAGGCCTACCTCGACGGCTTCTGGCTGACGTTCGTGCTGCTGGCCGGCGCCCTCTACCTCACCGGCCTGCGCGTGCTCGCGCGCCGCGGTGACCGGTGGCCGGTTGGCCGTACCGTCGCCTGGTTCGGGGGGCTCGCCGCCGTGCTCGTCCTCACCAGCGGCGGGGTCGGCAAGTACGCCATGGTGTTGTTCAGCCTGCACATGGTGCAGCACATGTCGTTCAACATGGTGGTGCCGATCCTGCTCGTCCTCGGCGGCCCGATCACGCTCGCGCTGCGCGCCCTGCCCGCGCGGTCCGACGGCACGGGGCTGCGCCGGCTGCTGCTCGACTTCCTCAAGAGCCGCTTCGCGCGGGTCGTGACCCACCCGCTCGTCGCTGCGGCGATCTTCGTCACGAGCCTGTACGTCGTGTATTACACCGGCCTGTTCGACGTGCTGATGCGCGACCACTGGGGACACCTGCTGATGCAGGCGCACTTCCTGCTCTCGGGCGGCCTGTTCTTCTGGGTGCTCGTCGGCATCGACCCGGGGTCGCGGCGCCTGCCGTACCCCCTGCGTATGGTGCTGCTGCTGGTCGTCATGGCCACGCACGCGTTCTTCTCCGTCGCGCTGATGTCGTACGGACGCATCATCGGGAGCGAGTACTACGCCCTGCTCGACCGGCCGTGGGGCGCGGACCTGCTCACCGACCAGCGGCTGGGCGGCGGCATCGGGTGGGCGTTCGGCGAGATCCCTGTGCTGCTCGTGCTCGGTGCCCTGTTCGTCCAGTGGGTCGCCGCCGACCGCCGCCGCGCCGCCGCGTACGACCGCGCCCTCGACCGGGCGGACGCGGAAGCCGAACGCGCCCGCCGCCGCTCCTGACGCCCGCCGGCGTTGATCAGGTGAAGCCCTGAGGACACCGCAGGAGCGAACCCGTGAGGGGCACCCTCACCGTGCCCCGACACGGTGAGGGTGCCGTTCACGTGTTGCGGCCGTGAGGTGACCGGCACCACGACCGGGTCCACCCTTGTCACCCGCCCGGGGTCGCCAGCCGGCTGCTCAGTGCTGGCCGGGGCCGGGCGTCTGCTCGTTGCGCTCCTTGAGTGCGTCGCGGATCTCGGTGAGCAGCTGGATGTCCTCGGGCGGAGCGGCCGGCGACTCGCCGCGGCTCACCCGCGCGCGCAGGCTGTTGATCGGCAGCACGACGAGGAAGTAGATGACGGCGGCGACGAGGATGAAGTAGATCATCGCGGAGACGAGCCCGCCCCAGTCGAAGGCGACGCCGTTGACGACGAACCTGCCGCCGACCTTGGCGCCACCGGTGATCAGCGTGATCAACGGAGTGATGAACCCGTCCACCAGGGCCGTCACCACGGTGGTGAACGCGGCCCCGATGACGATGCCGACGGCCAGGTCGACGACGTTGCCGCGCATGACGAAGTCGCGGAAGCCCTTCATTGGTTCCCTCCTGGGACGGATGCGATCCAGGGAGGACCCTACCCGCGGCCGGTGGGGAGTCCGGTCAACGGAGGGTTACCGACAAGCGCGAGCCGGCGGCGCTGCGCGTGAGCGCCGCGGCCTGCTCGGGTGTGGTCGCCACGACCACCAGGGTGCCGCTGGCGGCACCGGTCTCGGTCGCCGGTTTCGACACCACCCGGACGCCCGCCGCGACCACCTTGGCGGGACCGGTGGCGTCGAGCCCGCCCGCCGTGCGGACGGCGAGGATGTCGACGAGGGCGCCGGGACGCAGCAGCGCGGCCACTCCGGGATCGGCGATGCGCACCGGGGTGCCGACCCTGCCCTCGCCGTACGCGGCGAGCGACGCGCCGACGAGCCGGACGTCGGTGAGCGGTTCGCCGCGCCGGACCGGGGCGGCGAGCACCTGGCCGACCAGCTCCGCGTCGTCGGTCACCGTGCCGTCGGGAACGGCGTCGGCGGGAAGGTCGCGGGTGGTGAGGTCGGCGGCCTGGAGGTCGGCGCCGGCAGACAGGTCGGTGGCCGCGACGATCACCGACGTGGTGGGCGGTGGTTCGGGACGCAGCGCGGTCAGGGCGAGCGCAGTCGCCGCGGCCGCCAGGCCGGCCGCGAGCAGCCGGCGGTGCCGCGCGACGGCGCGGCGCAGGTCGCGGAGACCGGACGTGGCACGAGGAGGCATGAGGTCACCTCAGGGCAGCTCGAACGGGAGCGGAAGACCGGCGAGCGCGTCGCCGCACCCGCACGCGCGATCGGCGGGCAGGGCACCGATCGTCTGCCGGACGAGCTCGCGCAGCCGGTCGAGGTTCTTCTCGAACACCCGCAGCACCTCGGCATGTGTGACGCCCTCGCCGGTCTCGACGCCCGCGTCGAGGTCGGTGACCAGCGCGATGCCGGTGTAGCAGAGTGCGAGCTCGCGGGCGAGTGCCGCCTCGGGCAGCGCCGTCATGCCGACGGTCGACCAGCCCTGCGCGGCGTACCACTGTGACTCCGCGCGCGTGCCGAACCGCGGGCCCTCGATGATCACGAGTGTGCCGCCGTCGACCGGCGCCAGGCCGGCGCCGCGCGCGGTCGCGACCACGGTGGACCTGCCCTGCGGGCAGAACGGGTCGGCGAACGAGACGTGGACGGCGCCGCCCTCCTCGTAGTAGGTCGACGCCCGGCCCGACGTGCGGTCGACGAGCTGGTCGGGCACGACGAGCCCACCGGGGCCGATCTCGGGTCGCAGCGAGCCCACCGCTGCCGGCGCGACGACCTGGCGCACGCCGAGCGAGCGCAGGGCCCAGAGGTTGGCCCGGGCCGGGATGCGATGCGGCGGGAAGCGGTGGTCGCGGCCGTGACGCGGGACGAACGCGACCGTGCGTCCGCCGACAGTGCCGACGGTGAGCGGATCGCTCGGCTCGCCGTACGGCGTGTCGACACGGACCTCGGTGGCGTCGTCGAGGAACGAGTAGAAGCCGGTGCCGCCGATCACACCGATCTCGGCGGCCGGAGTCGTCGCGGAAGTCGTCATGCCGGCGACGTTAGCGGAGCCGGGGGGTGGGTCGGACGGCTGTCCACAGCCCGATCCGACGTGACCTGACGACGGGTCAGGACGAGGCGGCCTTGGCCGTGCTCGGGTTGCTCGTCGACGAACCGGTCGAGCCGTTCGAGCCCGAGGAGGACGAACCGGACGAGGACGAGTCGGACGAGGACGACGAGCCGGAGGAGCCGGAGTCGCTCGTCGAGCCGCTCGAGGAGTCGCTCGACGTGGTGCTCTTCTCCTTGGTCGAGTCCGAGCCGTTCGTCTTGCTCGACCCGTTGGTCTTCGCCTTCTCGCGGCTGTCGGTGCGGTAGAACCCGGAGCCCTTGAAGACGACGCCCACGGGCTGGAACACCTTGCGGAGACCGTCAGCACCACACGAGGGGCACCGCACGAGCGAGTCGTCGGTCATGCGCTGCACGACCTCGAGCTGCGTGGCGCAGTCGGCACACGTGTACGCGTACGTCGGCACAGATCCTCCAGGCAATCGAGGCGCTGGCACTCCGCGCCTACGACTGCCAATCATACTCACCCGCGCGAGTGCCTGCACGCTGCCGCCGCGTCCCGCCCGACCGCGGCCCGCCACGGCTGGGGTCCCCGGTGGTGATCCCGGTCCCGCCTGGGGTCCCCGGTCGTGGCGCCCACCCCCATCGGGGTCCCCAGCGGGTGTCTAGGCCCCGGCTGGGGACCCCAGGGTCGTCGCGGCTGCGCCCGGCGCACGCGGTGCTACGCTAACCGTTAGAGAACGGATCGTTCACTAACGTGCTGAGGCGTGATCATGGTCGACCCGCCGTTCGTGGTCCCGCTCGCCGGCGTCGGCCGCGACGACCTCGACCTCGCCGGCGGCAAGGGCGCGAACCTCGGCGAGCTCGTCCGCCACGGGTTCCCGGTGCCCGGCGGGTTCGTCGTGACCACGCGCGCGTACGCCGTCGTCGTCGACGGGGCCGGGCTCGGCGAGCGCATCGCCGCACGCCTCGCCGCCGGCGAGGACGACGGGGCGGGCATCCGCGCCGACGTCACCGCGGTCGCCGTCCCCGACGAGCTGCGCTCGGCGATCGCCGGCGCGTACTCCGACCTCGGCGGCGGGCCGGTGGCCGTACGCTCCAGCGCCACGGCCGAGGACCTGCCGGGCGCGGCGTTCGCCGGGCAGCAGGACACCTACCTGAACGTCATCGGGGCCGAAGCGGTCGTCGACGCCGTGTCGCGGTGCTGGGCGTCGCTGTGGACCGAGCGCGCGATCGCGTACCGGCGTCAACGCGGCGTCGACTCCGGCGACGTCCTGATCGCCGTCGTGGTGCAGCGCATGGTCGACGCCGAGAGCGCGGGCGTCATGTTCACCGCGAACCCCGTGACGGGCAGGCGCGACCAGATCGTGGTCGACGCGAGCACCGGACTCGGCGAGGCGGTGGTCTCGGGTCTCGTCACGCCCGACCACTACGTCCTGGACCGCAGGGGACGGGTCACGGAGTGGACGCCGGGGCGTCGCGAGGTCGTCATCCGCGGGTCCGCCGGCGGTGGAGTGACCCACCGCACGGACGAGCAGGAGGGCGGCCGCGTCCTCACCGACGCGTCGCTGCGCGAGCTGGCACGACTCGGCACGGTCGTGGCGTCGCACTACGGCCGGCCGCAGGACACCGAGTGGGCCGTCGCCGAGGGCAGGGTCTGGCTCGTGCAGGCGCGGCCGATGACGGCGCTGCCGCCTCCGCCGCTGCGGCTCGGGCCCCTGCGACGCCGCATCGCCCCGGTGCTGCTCGACTACGTCACGTCGCGGCCGTACCCGATCGACATGACCACCTGGGTGCCGTACGGGCCGGTCGGCATGATGGAGGACGTGCTGCGCGATGTCGGCCTGCGACAGTCGTTCGCCGACATGCTGCCCGAGACCGACGGCGTCGTCGACAGGTTCGTCCCGCCGGTGCCGCGACCGGCACCGCGGCTGCTCACCGCACCGTTCCGCATGCTGCGCAAGGCGAGGCGGTTCGACCCGGCACGGTGGACCGACGACCCCCGGTTCACCGACCTCTGCCGGCGGGTCGAGGTGCAGGCCGCCCGCGACCCGGCGGCGATGGCGTGGCCCGAGCTGGTCCTGGCGCCGCGCGAGGCACTCGACCTGGTACGGCCGATCACCGACCTGCGGACCGACTACCTGCCCGGCTTCGCCGTCGGCATGGCCAGGCTCGTCGTGACGCTGCTGCGCCTCGGGCGCCATGACCTCACCGCCGACCTCGCCGTCGGCGCCCCAACGCTCACCGAGGCGGCCAACCGTGCGCTGGGCGACCTGGCCGACATGGTGCGCGACGACCCGCACCTGCGCGCGCGGTTCGCCGAGCTCGACGGCGAACGGCTCGTCGGCGCCGTCCGCGACGAGCCCGACCTCGCCGCCTTCCGCGAGGCGTTCGCGACGTTCCTCACCGCGTACGGCCATCGCGAGACGGCCAGTCCCGTGCTCGTCTCGCCGCCGACGTGGGGCGAGGCTCCCGAGGTGGTGCTCACCCTGGTCAAGGCGCTCGTCGACCGGCCGCCCGAGCCGGCGCCGGACACCAGCAGGTCCCAGCGGGCCGTCGAGCGCTTGCTCGAGCACCGCGCGCTGCGCAACCCACGCAGGCGCGCACGCGTGCTCGCGACTGTCGACGCCGCGCGCGCCGGCATCGCGTTCCGCGAGGACTCGCACTTCCACTTCACCCGTGCGCTGCCGATCCTGCGCCGGACACTGCTCGAGATCGGGCGCCGCCTGCGCGAGGCCGGCGTCCTGCGCGAGACCGACGAGGTCTTCCACCTGCGTCTGGACGAGATCGAGGCGATCCGTGACCTCGACGCTCTCGGCGAGCAGGCTCGTGAGCAGTTGCGGGGGCTGGTGGTCGCCAGGGCGGCGAAGCGGGAGGAGCTATCCGGCGTACGCCTCATCGACCTCAGCGCGGTGTTTCCTCCAGGCACAGGCCCTGAGGGCACGGCTGACGGCGAGGCCGTCGTGCGCGGCGCCTCGGCGAGCGGCGGCTCGGCGACGGGACCCGTCCGGGTGGTCATGGACGTCGCGGACTTCGGCAAGCTGCGCACCGGTGACGTGCTCGTCTGCCCGTACACCAACCCGGCGTGGACACCGTTGTTCCGGCTCGCCTCCGCCGTGGTCGTCGACTCGGGCGGGATCGGCTCGCACGCGGCGATCGTCGCGCGGGAGTACGGCATCCCGGCCCTGATGGGCACCGGCAGCGGTACCGCGGCGCTGAGCGACGACCAGGTTGTGACGGTCGACGGCGACGCGGGCCGGGTCACCCTGGCCGAACCGGAGGTCTCGCGGTGACAGCACGACCGGGCGTCGACGAGGCGATCGACCACCGCAAGCGGCCGCGGCGGCGCGGCGCCGCCCTCAACGAGGCCATCTTCGCGGCGGTGTTCGCGGAGATCGAGGACCACGGCTACCCGAGGTTGACCATGGAACGCGTCGCCGAACGCGCCCGCGCGAGCAAGGCGTCGCTGTACCGGCGCTGGCCGACCCGGGTGCAGCTGGTGATGGACGCCGTCTACCACCACCTGCGCCCGCAGCGGCACGCGTTCGACACCGGCAGCCTGCGCGGCGACCTCCTCATGGCACTGCGCTCCGCGGCCGAGATGCTCGCAGGCCCGCTGGGCGAGGCGTTCCAGGGGGTGCTGAGTGAGGTGCTGCGCGACAAGGAGCAGGCGGCCGTCGTCCGCGGTTGGTCACGTGGCTCGGGTGTGCGGACGATGCGGGAGATCACCGACCGCGCGGCCGAGCGCGGCGAGGTCGACTCACGTGCCCTCACCCCGCGGCGGCTGGAGGTGGGTCAGGCCCTGCTCCGCCACCACTTCCTGTTCCATGGCCCCGACATCGCCGACGACGTGATCGTCGACATCGTCGACGACGTCCTGCTGCCGCTGTTCCGTGGTCGAGCGGTCGAGCGGGGTACCGGGGGATCACACCCGTGAGCGGCACCCTCACCGGACCAGGGAGGCTGTTGCGCTTTGGGGTCCGGTGTGGTGATGGCGTGACTATGGGGAGGATGTGTGAGTCGGGGGGTGTGCCCGGGTCATGCTGGCTGGGTGGTCGCTGTGCTGGTGGTGAAGAGGCGCCGCAGGTTGTGTAC
>WHST01000088.1 GCA_009379955.1 Streptosporangiales bacterium
GATCCGCAGCACCGCCGCGACCTCCTCACGGGTGAAGTCGTCCTTGGTCACGTCACGGAGCTGGTCCAGCCGCGCGAGCGCGGCGAACTGGCGGGCCTGCGCGGCGGCGATGCACTTCTCGTACCCGGCGAGCACCGCAAGAGCGATCTCCGCCGGTGCGGTCGAGAGGTCGACAGTGTCGAAGGCGGCGTGGGTGGTGCCGGAGGCGGGGAGTGCCTCGACCTGGTCCAGCTCCTCGACGTCGAACATGTGTTCGAGTCTACCACATGCGAGCGCCGCCGAACACCCGGATTCCCTTACGTAGCAAGGGTTTCCGTGAATCAACGGTCACCGCAGACGAGCCAGGAAGCGAGGCAGCCACAGAGCTGCCTCACCCCGTAGACGCGCGCTTTCGGGTCGGGCGGTGGGGTCAAGACTCCGCCAGACCACCGCACCCACCCAAGAACGAGACGCGGAGTCTTGACACCCACCGCCCGACCCCAACACTAAGAAGAGGGGTGAGGCAGCGGCCCACGCGAAGGCAGCGGCCAACGCGAGGCACCGGTCAACGTGAGGCAGCGGACGCCAAGACCGGATGGAACCGGGCCAACGCCCACCCACCCTCGTCCTCGACGCGCAACTCGACCGCCTGATCGATCCTCAACGAGTCCCTCTCCGCCTCGTCGTCGAACACCAGGTTGGTGATCAGCCGCGGTCCTTCGTCGAGCTCGACGACCGCGACGTGGTACGGCACCTTGTCGGCGAAGTACGGGTGGAACGCGCGGTGGTAGACGACCCAGCTCACGAGCGTCCCGGTGCCCGCGCTCGCCTCGTAGCGCCAGTCGGGCAGCAGGCACCGCGGGCACTCGTCGCGCGGCGGGAGCCAGGCGTGCGCGCACGACGTGCAGCGCTGGAAGCGCAGCTCGCCCGCGGCGAGGCCGTCCCAGTACGGCCTGCTCAGGTCCGTCACCGGCGGCGCCGGGAACTCACTCATCGTCGCCCACCTCAGTTTCCCAGGATCATCGAGGCGTGCGTGTGCATCGCGCCGCCCTGGTTGGTCACGAGCGCGTGCTTCGCGCCGGGGACCTGGTTGACCGCGGTGCCGCGCATCTGGCGCACCGCCTCGATCACCAGCTGCATGCCGGGAGTGCCCGTCTCCGACAGCAGGCCGCCGCTGGTGTTCACCGGCAGCCGCCCGCCGATCTCCAGCGCACCGTCCTCGACGAACCTGCCGCCCTGTCCCTTGGGGCAGAAACCGTAGTCCTCGAGCGTCATCAGCACCGTGATGGTGAAGCAGTCGTAGAGCTGCGCGACGTCGATGTCGTCGGGACGAAGTCCGGCCGCCTCGAAGACGCGCGCGCCGGCGACGGCCGCCGCCGTGCTCGTCAGGTCGGGCCGTTGTGCGACCTCCCATGAGGTCTGGCCGTGGCCGAAGCCGAGGACCGGCACCGGCGCCGGCACGCCCAGCTCGCGGGCGCGCCGCTCGGTCATGACGACGACGGCCGCGCCGGAGTCGGAGATCAGGCAGCAGTCGTGGCGGCGCAGCGGCTCGACGACGTAGTCGGCCGACTGGTGCTCCTCGATCGTCAACGGCTTGCGCAGGTGCGCGTCCGGGTTGCTCGCGCCGTGCTTGCGGCAGGCCACCGCGATCGAGGCGAGCTGCTCGGTCGTGGTGCCGTACTGCTGCAGGTGCCGTTGCGCGATCATCGCGTAGCCGGACAGCACCCCGAACCAGCCGTACGGCGCCTCGGCCGACGCCAGCGGCCGTTCGTACGCGCTCCTCGTGCCGGTACGCGGGTTGTCGCCGTAGCTCACGAGTGCCACGTCGCAGTGCCCGGCCTGGATCGCGGCCGCGGCGAGGCAGATGAGCGTGACGTTCGACGCGCCGCCCTGGTCCCACAGCCCGCCCATCCGCGGCTGCAGGCCGAGTGCCTCGGCGAGCTTCTGCCCGAAGAAGCGCTCGAAGCCCGACGTGATCGACTTGGTGAAGACCGCGTCGACCACCGACTTCTCGACGTCCGCGTCCGCCAGCGCCCTGCGGCACGCCTCGACGTTCAGCGACGTGATCGAACGCCCGGGCAGCTTGCCGTACGCCGTGTGCCCGACACCCGCGATGACGATTCTGTCGTCGGAACCGCTCACACGACGCCCTCCGCCACCAGCTCGTCGAGGCGCTCCGGTGCCATCCCCAGCCAGTCGCAGTAGACGCTCCTGTTGTCCTCGCCCAGAGCGCGACTCGGTCGGGGCGTCGCGCGCCCGACGTCCTCGAGGAGGATCGGGCTGTGCGGCACGGTGATCGTGCCGAGGGTCGGATGCTCGATCTCCTGCAGCATGCCGCGCGCGAAGTGGTGCTGGTCGGTGGTGACCTGGCTCAGACTCCGCACCGGCGCCGACGGCACTCCCACGGCGCGCAGGGCGGAGAACACCTCTTCCTTGCACTGCGTCGCCACCCACACGCCGACGAGCGCGTCGATCGCGTCGATGTGGGTGACCCGGTTCCTGGTCTCTGCGTACCTCGGGTCGTCGACGAGGTCGTCGCGGCCCATCACCGCGAGCAGCTTGCGCCAGTGCCCGTCGCTCTCGCAGATGATCCCGACGTGCCCGTCCTTGGTCGCGTAGACGTTGTACGGCACCACCGAGTACCCGCCGTGCCTGTTGCCGCTGCGGAAGTCGTCGACGCCGGAGGAGAAGAAGTGGCCGAGGTTGGACATCATCGACGCGTAGACCGCCTCGTGCATCGAGATCTCGACGGTGGCGCCCTCGCCGGTACGTTCCCTGCGGTACAGCGCGGTGAGGATGCCGCCGTAGAGGTGGATGCCGCCGAAGAAGTCGCAGATCGCCGGTCCAGACTTCACCGGCGACCCGTCGGGGAAGCCGGTGATCCCGAGGACGCCGGAGATCGCCTGGACCGACAGGTCCATCGCCGGGTACTCGCGGTACGGGCCGGAGCGACCGAAGCCGGACGACTGGGCGTAGACCAGGCGCGGGTTGATCCCGCGCAGCACGTCGGCACCCACGCCGAGGCGTTCCATCACGCCCGGCCGGAAGTTCTCGACGAGGACGTCTGCTTTGGCGACCAACTGCTCGAGCAGCCGCTTGCCCCTGTCGTCCTTGAGGTTGAGGGTGATGCACGACTTGTTCGAGTGCAGGTTCGCGAACGCATAGCGCGGGCCGCCCACCTGGCCGCGCACGCGCAGGTGCTCGCCGTGCACCGGCTCGACCTTGATGACCGTGGCGCCGCCGAGCGCGAGGAGCAGCGTGGCGTACGGCGCAGCGTAGATCTGCCCGAGGTCGATCACGACGAGCCCGGCGAGTGGGTTCCGGTCCTCGGATGCGGTCATCACAGCACCCCCGAGGTGCCGCCGTCGACGTTCACGGCGGTGCCGGTGACGTAGCCGCCCTCGTCGGAGACCAGGAAGCGCACGAGTCCCGCGACCTCCTCGGGCTCGCCCACCCTGCCGAGCGGGACTCCGCGCGACTCGGCGAGTCCCGCGTAGTACGTCTCCCGGTCACCGGGCGAGCCGGCGGCGCGCCACCTGGCGTCGTGCTGCTCGCTCTTCACGAAGCCGATGCAGATCGCGTTCACGAGGATCCGGTGCGGCGCGAGCTCCTTCGACAGCACCTTGGTCAGCGCCAGGCCCGCCGCCCGCGTCACCGTCGTCGGCGCGGACCCCGCGCCGGGCGTCTTGCCGCCGATCGACAGCACGTTGACGACGCGGCCGCCGCGCTGCCGGTCGACCATGTCCGCCGCGACGAGCCTGGTGAGCCTGATCGCCGCGAACAGCTTGAGGTCGATGTCGTCGCGCCAGTCCTCGTCGGTCAGCTCGAGGAATGCGCCGCGGTTGGACGTGCCGACGTTGTTGACCAGCGCGGTCACCGGCCCGAACGCCTCGACCGTCTGCTCGTACAGCCGGGTCAGCTCGTCCGCGTCGCGGCAGTCGGTCGGCACGCCGATCACCCGGCCGTCGCCCTCGGTGTCGATCTCGTCGACCGCCGCGGCGAGCCGCGCTTCGTCGCGCGCGCAGATCGCGACGCGCGCGCCCTCCGCGTACAGCCGCGCCGCGACCGCCTTCCCGATACCCGCGCTCGCCCCCGTGACCAGCGCTACGACGTCTTTCACCTGACCGCCTCCACCACTGCCGCAATGCCCTGACCGCCGCCGATGCACATCGTCTCCAGCGCGTATCTCGTGTCGCGCCGCCGCATCTCGTGCAGGAGCGTCGCGAGGATCCGCGCCCCCGTCGCGCCCACCGGGTGGCCGAGCGAGATGCCGGAGCCGTTGACGTTGAGCCGCTCGTAGTCGGCGGCGCCGAACTCCCACGAGCGCGTCACCGCGAGCACCTGCGCGGCGAACGCCTCGTTCAGCTCGATCAGCTCCATGTCGGCGAGCGTGAGGCCGGCCCGGGCCAACGCCTGCGCGCTCGCCTCGACGGGACCGATACCCATCCGTTCCGGCTCCACGCCGGCAAGCGCCCAGGACACCAGTCGCGCCATCGGCGTGAGCCCGAGACGCTCGGCGTTCTCCGACGTCGTCACGAGGCACGCCGCGGCACCGTCGTTCTGGCCGCTCGCGTTGCCCGCCGTCACCGTGGCCTCGGGGTCGACCTTGCCGCGGACAGGACGCAGGCGCGCCAGCGCCTCGAGCGAGCTGTCGGCGCGCGGGTGCTCGTCGGCCGACACGACGACGTCGCCCTTGCGACCGTGGACGGTGACGGGCACGATCTCGTCGTCGAACAGCCCGCCGGCCTGCGCGGCGACCGCGCGCCGGTGCGAGGTGAGTGCGAGCTCGTCCTGCTCCTCGCGGCCGATGGAGAACTCCCTGCGCAGGTTCTCCGCCGTCTCGAGCATGCCGCCCTCGACGACGTGGTTCGCTCCGCCGGCCGTCACGCGACCGCGGGCAAGCCTGTCGTGCAGCTGCACGGACGCGGGCGGGTGGTCGAAGCGGAAGCCGGTGGCGTAGTACTCGACCTGACTCATGTTCTCCGCGCCGCCCGCGACGACGACGTCGCTCGCCCCGGACTGCACCTGCATCGCGGCCATGACGACCGCGTACAGGCCGGAGCCGCACCGCCGGTCGACCTGGACGCCGGGCACCCGCACCGACAGCCCGGCGTCGAGCGCGGCGACCCTGCCGATCGCCGGGAACTCCCCCGACGGGTAGGCGTTGCCGAGGATCACGTCGTCGACCAGCTCGGGGTCGATGCCCGAAAGGTCGACGAGCGCGCGGATCACGGTCGCCGCGAGCTCCTGCGGTGCCACGTCCCGCAGTGCTCCGCCATACCTGCCCACGGGCGTTCGGAGCGGATGGCAGATGACCGCGTCACGCATGTTGATCCTCCTCTATTCGCGAACAGACAGCACGAGCTTGCCAACGTGCTCGCCGGCCTCCATCACCCGGTGTGCCTCGGCGACCCGCGTCCACGGCAGGGTGCGGTCGACCACCGGCGAGATCGTGCCGCTCGCCAGCGCCGGCCACACGTCGCGGCGGAGCGCTTCGACGAGGTCGGCCTTCTCGTCGATCGTGCGCGGACGCAGCTTGGCACCCGTCACCCACGCGCGCTTCGACATCAGCGCCTGGATGTCGACCTGCGCCTTCGCGCCGTCCATCGTCCCGATGAAGACCAGTCGGCCGTCCATCGCGAGACAGTCGAGGTCGCGCGCGAGGTACGGGCCGCCGATGTGGTCGAGCACGACGTCGACGCCGCGTCCGCCCGTCTCCTCGTGGACGCGTGCGACGAAGTCCTCGCGGTGATAGTCGATGCCGACAGCCGCACCCAGCGCGCGACAGGCGTCGATCTTCGCCGGCGAGCCGCAGGTCACGAACACGATGCAGCCGCGCTCCCTGGCGAGCTGGATGGCGGCCGTGCCGACTCCGCTCGCGCCACCGTGGACGAGCAGCACGTCGCCCTCGCCGCAGCCGCCCCGCCGTACGACGTTGTCGTACGCCGTGAGGAACACCTCGGGCACCGCTGCGGCCTGGGCGTAGCTCATCGCGTCGGGGATGCGCATGGCCAGCCGCGCGGGCACCGTCGCGAGCTCCGCATGCCCGCCGCCGGGCATCACCGCGCACACCCGGTCGCCCGGCGTCCAGTCCGTGACCTCCGCGCCGACCGCCACGACCCGGCCCGCCAGCTCGAGACCGAGCACGTCGGTGGAGCCGGGTGGCAGGGAGTAGGTGCCGGCGCGCTGCAGGGTGTCGGCGCGGTTGACGGCCGTCGCCCACACCTCGACGAGCAGCTCGTCCGGGCCGGGCACCGGGTCCTGACGGTCCTCGAACGTGAGCACCTCGGGACCGCCGGGCGCGGACGCGACGACGACTCTCACAGCAGCTCCTCCGGTCAGTAGCCCTCGTCGAGCCGGACGAGGTTGCGCAGCTCCTCGCCGCCGGCGAGACGTCGCAGGTTGTCCCCCACGGTGGTCAGCGCGCGCTGCCTCGCCTCCGCGGTCGCGCCGGAGTAGTGCGGCGTGAGGATCGTGTTGTACGCGTGCAGCGGCCGCCGGCTCGGATAGCCGTTGCGCCCCTCGACGTCCTCGCGTTCGAACACGTCGAGTGCGGCTCCGGCGAGGTGCCCCGACCCGAGCGCGTCGTACAGCGCGTCCTCGTCGACGAGCGCACCCCGGCAGACGTTCACCAGGTACGACCCCGGCCTCATCGCGCCGATCCGGTCCGCGTCGAGGAGGTGCCGGGTGTGTGCGGTGAGCGGGATGCACGGGACGACGTAGTCGCACTCGCCGAGGAACCCGTCGAGCTCCTGCCACGGGCGTACGACGTCGAGCCCCGCGCCTTCGGCGTGCTCGGGACGGCGCATCACCGCGCCGACGCGCATGCCGAACGCGGACGCCCTGGCGTGGACCTCCCTGGCGATGTTGCCGTAGCCGACCAGGCCGAGCGTCGAGCCGTGCAGCTCGCCGCCGAGCACGCCTTCGGCCCGCCGCGCCGCGAGCGCGGTGGACCAGTCGCCGTCACGGGACAGCGCGTTGTGCAGGCGCACCGTGCGACGGGTCAACGCGATCATCGCCATCAGCACGAACTCGGCCATCGGGATGGCGCAGGGGTTCGACCGCGCGACGAGGACACCGCGGTCGCGCAGCCCGCCGACGACCTCGTCGGTCAGCAGGGAGTCGACGCCGTGACCGAGCACGTGGACGAGGCGCAGGCGTTCGGCCTTCGGCAGCAGGTCCTTCGGGATGGTGCGCATGTAGCCGACCATCACGTCGACCGTCGGCAGCGCCGCGTCGAGCTCGGCGGGGCTCAGGTCGTGCATCCGCAGGACCTCGCCGCCGGACGACCACGTCCGCTCGACCAGGTCGAGCTCCACCGCCGTCGGCTGCCACGTCAGCAGGACCACCACGAGTGTCTCCTCGCTACGCCGACGGCACGACAGAGAGATCGTGCGCAATACGCACACGTGTTCTCTAAGGGAACACGATCATCCTTGTCATTCACCCCTGGACTGTCAACACGGTCGAGGCCCATCGTGCCCTTGACAAGTGTGTGAGCCAAGTCAACAATCTGTACTCGTACCGTACGCATGTACGTATAGCGTACGTATTCACGGGGCACACCGACGGCGCGGCCACCCGCAACGAAGCGAAGGACTCGGATGCCATGAGGGCGAGCAGGCACACCAGGACCCGCGGCCGGTCGCACCGGCGCCAAGCCCTCGCCGCCGTCGCGGTCGTGACGCTGCTCGCGAGCGCGTGCGGTGGCGGTGGCGGCGACTCCGGGCCGAGCGACGCGTTCCCCGAGCTCTACGAGGCCGCGAAGAAGGAGGGCACGCTCTCCCTCTACAGCCACGTCACCGCCACCGAGCAGATCGAGGGCGTGGTCGACGCGTTCGAGGAGGCGTACCCGGACATCGAGGTCGAGCTGACCAACAAGACCGGCTCCGCCATCCTCGAGACGTTCCTCAGCGAGAAGCGCGCGGGCGTCGACACGGTCGACGTGATGCAGTACCCCGGCATCGCGCCGTTCGAGGACCGGTTCCGCGACGAGAAGTTCATCCAGCCGTTCACGCCGAGCTCCGCGAAGTCGTACCCCGCGAACTCGGTGGTGAAGGGGTACGCCTACCCGTGGCTCTCCTACACGATGGGCGCGGTCTACAACACCGACAAGATCACCGACAAGGAGCTGAAGTGCCTGCGCAAGCTCGCGTGCTGGACCGACCCGATGTGGAAGGGACGCATCAGCGGCGGCAGCCCGGGCTCCGCGTCGATCCAGCGTTCCCTCTACCAGTGGGTCGAGAAGGACGAGGCGCTCGGTGACGAGTGGCTGGAGGACTACGCCGCACTCGATCCCGTCACGTTCAACAGCGTCACCCCGGCCGCCGAACGCGTGATCGCCGGTGAGTACGTCGCGAGCTTCCCGCAGATGAGCATCACCGCGGCCCGCGCCGGTCCCGAGGGTGCGCCGATCGGCTTCGCCACCCAGGAGTACTCGGTGGCCAACCCCGCGCTCATCGCGCTGGCCAACAAGGCGCCGCACCCCAACGCGGGCAAGCTCTTCATCGAGTGGCTGCTGAGCGACGCCGGCCAGCAGGTGATGATCGAGTCGGTCGCGACCGACTCGCTCAAGACGGACCTGAAGAACAACAAGCCGGTGACCGGCGAGGACTGGTTCGACTCGCCGAAGAAGCTCGTCATCCCCGACGACGTCGCGTTCGAGAAGCACAGCAAGGCCATCACCGACAAGTGGAACAAGCTCATCGGTCCGGGCAAGGAGTGACGTCGCGGGAACCCGGAGGACAGGTGTGACGAGCACGACGACGCAGCAGGCCCGACCGGTGCCCCCCGACCCCGGGCCGCCGCGTGGCCGGACGGCCGGCGACCGGCTACGCGCGCACTCGTCACTGCTGATCGCCGCGCCGTTCTACCTGGTGGTCGCGGTCATGGTGCTGCTGCCGCTCGGCTACCTCCTCTACGCCGCGCTGCAGACGGGGTCGCCCGGCGACCCGAGCTCGACGTTCACCCTCGACAACGTCAAGGCCGTCGTCGGCGAGACCGCGTACCGCCGGGTGCTGTGGAACACCCTGAAGCTCGGCGCCATCGTCACCCTCCTCGCGTGCCTCTTCGGAGTGACGCTCGCGTGGTTCGTGGCGCGCACCAACCTGCCCGGCAAGCGAACCCTCGAGGTGCTGCTCCCCCTCCCGCTGTTCCTCTCGCCGTTCGCCGGCGGCGTCGCGTGGGTGTTCCTCGGCTCGGAGAGCGCCGGCCTCATCAACGTGGCGTACCGCGCGATCGTCGGCACCGAGGACGCGCTCGTCAACATCTTCAGCTTCGGCGGCCTGGTCTTCACCATGGTGCTGTTCATGACGCCGTACGCGTACCTCTTCACCCTGGGACCGCTGCGCAACATGGACGCCTCGCTCGAGGAGGCCTCCCGGGTGCACGGCGCGTCGGCGTTCCGCACCGTCGCGCGCATCACCCTTCCCCTGGTGCTGCCCGGCCTGCTCGCGGCGCTGCTGATGGCGTTCGTGCTGTCGGCGGAGATGTTCAGCCTGCCCGGCCTCATCGGCGTGCCCGCCGACTACTACACGCTGCCCTACTTCATCTACCAGGCCACCAACTTCTCCCCACCGCGGTGGCCGCTCGCCGCCGCCGGCGGCCTGCTGCTGCTCGTCATCATGGCCGCGGGGGTCTGGCTGCAGCGCAGGGCGACGCGGGCGAGCGAACGGTTCGTGACGGTCGGCGGCAAGGGCCCCGCGATCGCGCCGGCGAACGTCGGCAGGTGGCGCTGGGTCGGCGCGACGCTGTGCTGGCTCTACCTCACGTTCGCGATCTTCCTCCCGCTGTGTGCCCTGCTCGTCGGGGCGTCGATGCGGTACTTCACCCCGCGCCTGTCGCTCGAGCTGTTCACCCTCGACAACTGGGTACGAATCCTCACGTCGAGCAAGTTCGTCGAGGCCATCACCAACACGCTCGTCATCGCGGTCATCGGCCCGCTGTTCGGCCTCGTCATCGGGTTCGCGCTCACGTACCTGTGGCAGCGGATGCGCGCGCCCTTCGGCAGGACCGTCGAGACACTCGCGATGCTCCCGGTCGCGATCCCCGGCATCGTCCTCGGCGTCGGTCTGGTGTGGGCGTACGTCGGCACGCCGATCTACGGCACGCTGGCGATCCTGTTCATCGCGTACGTCGCGAGGTTCCTGCCGCACGTGCTGCGCATCTTCTCGTCCACGCTGGTGCAGATCGACCCGGTGCTCGACGAGGCGTCACGGGTGTCGGGCGCGGGAATCCTGCGGACGCTCAGGCGGGTCACCCTGCCGCTGCTGAAACAGTCGACGCTGTCGGCGTGGCTGCTGCTCTTCCTGATGATGGTGCGCGAGCTCAACGTCGCCATCATGGTCTACACGTCCGACACCACGGTGCTGCCCGTGCTGCTGTGGAGCGAGATCGAGGGCGGCCAGTACGGCGGCGCGGCCGTCGTCGCGATGGTGGAGGTGACGATCGTGACGGTGGCGTTCGTGATCGCGCGCAAGGTGCTGCGCGTCGACCTGGCCAGGACCATGAGCGAGCGCTGAGGAGACACATGGGTTTCATCGAAGTCGAGCAGGTCGTGAAGCGCTACGGCGACTTCACCGCCCTGCGTGGCGTCGACCTCACGGTCGAGGAGGGCGAGTTCCTGTGCCTGCTCGGTCCGAGCGGCTGCGGCAAGACCACGCTGATGCGGTCGATCGCGGGACTCACGACCATCGAGGGTGGACGCATCTCGGTCGGCGGGCAGCGGTTCTCCGAGCCCGGCCTCACGATCCCGCCGGAGCGCCGCAAGCTCGGCATGGTGTTCCAGTCGTACGCGCTCTGGCCGCACATGACCGTCTTCGGCAACATCGCGTACACGCTCAAGACGAACAAGTGGCCGAAGGCGGAGATCAAGGACCGCGTGCGTGAGGTGCTCGACATCGTCGGCCTGCCCGGCCTGGAGGACCGCTACGCGGGTCAGCTGAGCGGTGGCCAGATGCAGCGGGTCGCGGTCGCCCGCAGCCTCGCGCCCGAACCACGCGTGCTGCTGTTCGACGAGCCGCTCAGCAACCTCGACTCCAAGCTGCGCGAGAAGATGCGCTTCGAGCTGCGGCAGATCCAGCAACGCGTCGGCATCACCGCGCTGTACGTCACGCACGACCAGTCGGAGGCGATGGTCGTCGCCGACCGCATCGCGCTGATGAAGGACGGCGAGCTCGTCCAGCTGGGGTCGGCAAAGGACCTCTACGAGAAGCCGCGGAGCCCGTTCGCCGCGGAGTTCATGGGCGTGACCAACTTCGTCTCCGCCGAGGTCGTCCGGACCGACGGCAGCACCGTGCACCTCCGTCTCCCGGGCGACGTCACCATCGCCGGACGGCTCGCCACGGGATCGGAGACGGCCGCGGGATCGGACGGGCCGGTCACGATGACCGTCGCCGTGCGCCCCGAACACCTGAGGACGTCGACGACCCAGCCGGCCGAGTCCGCCGAGACCAACGTGCTGCCCGGCGTGGTCGACGACATCGTGTACCTCGGCAACCTCGCCGACCTCTACGTGCGCGTCGGCGATACCGTGCTGCGCACGCAGGCCGTGCCCGACGACCTCGACGGCTGGACCACCGGCATGGACGTCTGGGTGTCCGTGGAGGAACGTCGGGTCCGCGCCGTGGCGGGCGAGCGCACCACGACCGACGAGCGAGCGAAGGCGACCGCGTGAGCGAGACCACCGATGGCTGGCAGCTCCCCGACGAGCTGGTCGGGCTGAAGGAGTCCGTGGCGGGTTTCATGCGGCGCGAAGTGCTGCCGGTCGAGGAGACGCTGCCGCACGACGCGTACAAGCTCCCCGACGACCAGCTGGCCACGGTGCAGGCGAAGGCACGCCAGTCCGGACTGTGGTGCATGCAGACGCCGGCCGAGTACGGCGGCGCCGGGCTCAGCATCCTCGGCAAGTGCGTGGTCGCCGAGGAGGCCGCGAAGTGCCGGATGGGCGCGTACGCCCCCGCGGCGGGCGCGTTCGGCTGGGACCCGCCGAACATCGTCTTCGAGGGCACCCGGGAGCAGATCGAGAAGTACGCGCTGCCCGCTGTCGAGCACGGTGACCGCAAGACGTTCGTCGCGATCTCGGAGGCGAGCGGCGGCTCCGACCCCGGCCGCAGCATCAGCACCACCGCCGTGCGCGACGGCGACTCCTGGGTGCTCAACGGCACCAAGCTCTGGATCTCCGGTGCCGACACGGCACGCTGGGGCATCGTCTTCGCGAGGTCGCGACCGGGCCGCGGGCGTGACGGGATCAGCTGCTTCATCGTCGACACCGACAGTCCCGGCTTCAGCACCCGTCCCGTCGAGGTGATCCGCGCGTGGTCACCGTGCGAGGTCGTCTTCGACGACTGCCGCATCCCCGCCGACAACCTGCTCGGCGAGGAGGGCCGGGGCTTCAAGGTCGCCGAGCGGTGGCTCGTCCACGCGCGACCGCCGTACGCCGCCGGCACCATCGGCATCGCACAGGCCGCCCTCGACCTCGCCGTCGACCACGCCAAGAACCGCGAGGCGTTCGGCGACCTGCTCGCGACGAAACAGTCGATCCAGTGGATGCTCGCCGACTCCGAGATCGAGCTCCAGGCGGCACGCCTGCTCGTCTACCAGGCGGCGTGGCTGGCAGACCTCGACCGGGACTACAAGACCGCGGCGTCGATCGCGAAGGTCTACGCGACAGAGACAGCCGGCCGCGTCGTCGACCGGTGCATCCAGATCTTCGGCGGCATGGGCGTCAGCAAGGAGATGCCGCTGGAGCGCTGGTACCGCGAGCTGCGCATCAAGCGCATCGGCGAAGGCCCGTCCGAGGTGCACCGGATGGTCGTCGCCCGTAGCCTCCTCGGCAAGGCGATGAAGGGACGGCGCTAGGTGAGCATCGACTACGAGGTCTCGGACGGCATCGCGACGATCACGCTCAACCGGCCCGAGCGTCTCAACGCGCTCGACGCGGAGGCGTACGCCGCGCTGTCCGCAGCCTGGCAGCGTGCACGCGACGACCAGGACGTCCGGGTGGTCATCGTCACCGGCGCCGGCGAGCGGTCGTTCACGGCCGGCGCAGACCTGAAGAGCTTCGTGGGCAACCCGCCGGGACTCGAGGAGTTCTGGCTGACCCAGAAGGACCAGCTGCTCAACCGTGGCCTGGAGTTCTGGAAGCCGGTCATCGCCGCGGTCAACGGCTACTGCCTCGGCGGTGGCATGACCCTGCTGCTGGCGACCGACCTGCGCATCGCCGCGACGCACGCCACGTTCAGCCTCGCCGAGGTCAAGCGCGGCATCCTGCCGGCGAACGGCGGAACGCAACGGGTCATGGCGCAGCTCCCGCACGCCGTCGCGATGGAGATGCTGCTCACCGGCGACTCGATCACGGCGGAGACCGCGGAACGCTGGGGCCTGGTCAACGCGGTCGTGCCGGCCGACCGGCTGATGGACACCGCACGCGACTACGCGCGCCGCGTCGCGCGCAACGCGCCGCTCGCCCTCCAGGCGATCAAGGAGCTCGCGCTGCGGTCGAACGACCTCGACCTCGTCAGCGGCCTGCGGATGGAGCAGGCGATGAGTCGGCTGCTGAAGTTCACCGACGACGCCACGGAGGGCCCGGCCGCCTTCCGCGAGAAGCGCGAGCCCGACTTCCGGGGCCGGTGAGCTTGTCCGCCGAGAGACCGTCGCGCGCGGCGTCGGAGCTGCATCCCGGCATCTGGCACCTTCCCGTGCCGCTCACCGGACACAGCATCGGCCACGTCAACGTCTACGCCCTCGTCACCGCCGAGGGCCCGCTGCTGGTGGACACCGGCTGGGGGACGCCGGAGACCTTCACCGCGCTCACCGCCCTGCTGCGGGACCTGGGCGCGGAGCCGGCCGACGTACGCGGCGTCGTCAGCACCCATATGCATCCCGACCACTGCGGCCTGGCGCGGACGTTGCGCGACGCCGGCGGCGCCTGGTTCGCGATGCACGAGGTCGACGCCCGCGGCCTGCGCGAGGTGTACGCGGACCGTCCCGCGCACGTCGAGGCCAACCTGCGCTGGCTGCGCGAGGCCGGGGCACCCGGCGACTACGCGCCGCGCATGGTCTCCCGGCTCGACGAGATCGCGAGCCGCGCCACCGGGCTCGCCCCCGACCGGCCGCTCGCCGACGGCGACACGGTCTCGCTCGGCGACTGGGACCTCGCCGCCGTCCACACACCCGGGCACACCCCGGGACACCTGTGCCTGTTCGAGCAAAAGACGGGCACGCTGTTCACCGGCGACCACGTGCTCACGCGGATCAACGCCAGCCCCACCTACCGGCCGGGCACGTCCGACGACCCCGTCGGCGACTACCTCGCCTCCCTCGACCGCCTCGCGTCGCTGCCGGTGCGACGGACGCTGCCCGGCCACCAGCGCCCCATCGCCGACCTCGCCGCACGGCTCACCGAGGTCCGCGCGTACCACGAGCGGAGGATCGCCCAGGTCACCGGCGCCGTCCGCGCCGGCAGCCGGACCGCGTGGGAGACCGCGGCGACCCTGACCAGATCGCGCCCGTGGCCGGAGCTGAGCGAGACGTCCCGCGTGGTGGCCGTCGGCGAGACGTACGCCCACCTGCGCCACGTGGCGCTCCGGGGCGAGGTCGTCGCGCATGACGGCGAGCCGGTGCGCTGGACCGCGGTCTGACGCGCCACCTGTGCGGCGCGAGGTCCGAGCGCGTTCAGCCGATGCCGAGTTGCTCGGCCGCCATCCGGGTGCCCGTGACCCGGTTCGCGATCTTCTGGAACGCCACGTCGCGTGCGTAGTCGGGAGATCCGTGGTTCGGCTTCTCGTCGATGCTGAACGGCGAGTAGCCGCAGTCGTCGGTCGAGCCGAGCTGATCCTTCGGGATGTACCTGGACGCCGTCACCAGCGCATCCCTGATCTCGTCGGGGCTCTCCACCCGCGGGTTCAGCGGGTTGCAGACGCCCACGTACGCGAACTGCGGAATGCCGTTGGCGTCGGAGCGGATGTTCTCACCGACGATCTTGTACACCCGTTCGCGGTCACGTTCGCTGGACAGCTGCATGAGGAAGTAGCCGGCGTTCATCGAGAACATGCTCGGCAGCAGGTCGTTGTAGTCGACGTCGGCGCTGTGCACCGAGTCGCGGTCGCCACCCGGGCAGGTGTGGATGCCGATGCGTGACCGCTCCTCGGGCGTGAACCTGTCGATCACGCGGTTGTTGAGCTCGATGAAGTGCGGCAGCAGGCCCGCGCCCGTCCACGGGTTACGCGAGTCGGCGCGGGTGGCGAGACGTCCCTCGGTGAAGTCGATCGAGACGTGGGCGGCGCCGGCGTCGAAAGCCTGCCTGATGTCCTTCTCGGTCTCGTTGCAGAGGTCTTCCTCGAACTGCGCACGCGAGTAGTCGGGCAGCTCGTCCTTCAACGGGTAGAGCAGCGCGAGCATCGACGGCGCGATGACCGCCTGCTTCATCGGCTTGGTCGCCATGCCGATCGACTTCCGGAGCGTGTCGGCGGCGTACATCTTGTACGCGAACGGCCCACGGGTCAGCCGCGGCAGCTGGCGGCCGTGGCCGTCGGCGAAGATGGCGAAGAACTGACCGTCCCCGGCGAAGTTGTCGGCCAGACCGGTGCCGGCAAGGGTGTCGGCGATGGGATAGGTGGCGAAGCTCGACCACCGCTGCTCACCGTCGGACACGATCGGCGACCCCGTGTCCTCGAACCGCGAGATGGAGTCGCGGACGGCCTCGTCCTGCTCCTTCTCCAGCCGGCCCTGGTCGACCTCACCCTTGTCGTAGGCGGCGTAGAGCTTCTGCAGCTTGTCGGGACGCGGTAGCGAGCCCACCGGTTCGGTGGGGATCCCGGTCGCGGTCCTCGGATCGTAGGCAGTCACGGATATCGGCCCTCTCTGCGCGTCATCGAGCAGCGGCATGATGTGAATGAGAGAGACAGGTCTGTCTCATTGGATGAGGCTAGTCCCTCGGCCACGACCGGTCAACACTCGGTCTGCGACGGTTCAGGTGGTGATGCCGTGGCTGTCGAGCAGCAGCCTGCCGAGCTCCTGCGACCTGGACGCGGCCACCGTGTCGCCCTCGAGGGCGGCGATGATCGAGCCCTTCATCAGGATGTGCCACGTGCGCGCGAACGCGTCGGTGTCGTCGACTCCCGCTTCCTCGGCGAGTCCGCGGAGGAAGGCCCGGATGTTCTCCAGGTGTCGGACGCTCGCGGCGAGCACGGGGCCGCCGGTGTCAGTGGTCTCCAGGAGCACCCGGATGAACGAGCAGCCCTCGAACTCCGCGGACGCGAACCACTCGCCGAACACGTCGAAGATCGCCAGCAGCCGCTCCCGTGGAGTCGTGCCGCGCTCGGTCGCCGCCGCCGCCAACCAGGCATACGTCCAGGTCTCCTCACGCCGTTCGAGGAACGCGAGGACGAGGTCGTCCTTGGAGGGAAAGTTACGGTACAGCGTCATCTTGGCGACGCCCGCCTTGGCGATCACGGAGTCGACGCCGACGGCCTTCACACCCGAGCGGCTGAACTCTTCGTACGCCGCGCGGAGGATGCGTTCGCGGCCGCTGTCACCAGCGGCCTGCTCGGGTCGTCTGTCCGTCGCTCCGTCTGCCATGTCGATCTCCCCGCATCGTACGCGCCGTCGGAGCGATCGGTGGGGTCCTACGACAGGCCGACGATGTCGCCGTCGTCGGTCAGATCGATGTGGGCGGCGCCCGGGGCCGTACCGAGGCCCGGCATGGTCCGCATCTCGCCGCAGATCGGGTAGACGAAGCCGGCGCCGATGGATGCGCGCACCTCGCGGACGGGTAGGCGCCAGCCGCGCGGGGCTCCGGTCAGCCTCGGGTCCGACGAGATCGACAGGTGGGTCTTCGCGATGCAGATCGGCAGGTGGCCGTACCCGAGCTCCTCGTACCGCGTGAGCTTCCTGCTCGCCTGGATGCTGTAGTCGACGCCGTCCGCGCCGTACACCTTGGTCGCGATCGTCTCGATCTTCTCCCGCAGGCCGGCCTCGTCGGGGTAGAGCATGGTGAAGCCGTTCGGCTCGGCGGCGGCCTCCGCCACGGCCTCGGCGAGCTCGACCGCGCCGCGACCGCCGTCGGCGAAGTGGGTGCACACGGCGCTGCGCGCTCCCTCCTCCGCCGCGATCCGCTGGATCGCGGCGTGCTCGGACGGATGGTCGTCCGGGAAGGCGTTGATCGCGACGACGGGCGGGACGCCGTGCAGGCGGCAGTTCTCGATCTGCTTGCGCAGGTTCGCGGCGCCCGCGAACACGTCGTCGGGGCTCTCGGCCGAGAGCCCTTCCGGCAACGGCCTGCCCGCGACGACCGAGAACCGCCCGGAGTGCACCTTCAGCGCTCGCACCGTCGCGACGACGACCGCGGCATCGGGCGTCTGACCCGACACCCGGCACTTGATGTTGAAGAAGCGTTCGGCGCCCATGTCCGCGCCGAACCCCGCCTCGGTCACGAGGTAGTCGCCGGCGCGGATGCCGACGAGGTCGGCGACGACGGACGAGTTGCCGGTCGCGATGTTGCCGAACGGCCCGGTGTGGACGAGCACCGGCGTGTTCTCCAGCGTCTGCAACAGGTTCGGCTTGATCGCCTCGCGCAGCAGCACCGCCATCGCACCGGCCACCTGGAGCTGTTCGGCCGTGACGGGTTCGCCGCTGGTCGTGTAGCCGACGACGATCCGCCCGAGCCGTTCCCGCAGGTCGGAGACCGACCTCGTGAGCGCGAGCACCGCCATCACCTCCGACGCCGCGGTGATGTCGAAGCCGGTCTGCCGAGGTACTCCGTCGCCCCTGCTGCCGAGCCCGACCACGATGTTGCGCAGCGCACGGTCGTTGACGTCGAGCACCCGCCGCCAGCCGATATCGTGGGGGTCGAGGTCCAGCGCGTTGCCCTGGTACAGGTGATTGTCGATGATCGCGCTGAGTGCGCGGCCGTCACCGCGTGCATGTCGCCGGTCAGGTGGAGGTTAAGCAGCTCCATCGGCACGACCTGGCTGTAGCCGCCACCCGCGGCGCCGCCCTTGATGCCGAACGTGGGTCCCATCGACGGCTGCCTGATGGCCACGGTGGCGCGCCTGCCGATGTGCCCGAACCCCTGCCCGAGCCCGACGGTCGTGGTGGTCTTGCCCTCGCCCAGGGGCGTCGGCGTCACGGCGGTGACCACGACGTACTTCGCCCGCGGCCGGTCGGTGAGCGCGTCGATCGCCTCGAGCTTGACCTTCGCGACGGTCTCGCCGTACGGCTCCAGCAGGTGCGGGCCGACGCCCATCGTCGCCGCCACCTCGGTGAGCGGTTTCAGCGAGGCGCCACGGGCGATCTCGAGATCGGTGGGGAACGTCATGGTCCCTCCACGTCGGGCCGGACGATGTCGGCATGCGGCCGCCCCACGCGGTTCTCGACCTCGGCCGCGGCCGCGGGTCCGTACGTCTCCTCGAACCGCCGGACGAAAACACCGGGGTCGAGGTCGTACTCCTGTGGACCCACCGCCTCGAGGGTCAGCGTCGCGAGCACGCACCCCACCTGCGCGGCGCGCTCGAGGTCGAGACCCCAGCCGACGCCGGCGAAGAACCCCGCACGGAACGAGTCACCGACGCCCGTGGGGTCGGCGGTGTCGCCCGCGGGCGTCGGGTCGACGTGCACGCGGGCAGCCTCCCGGGACTCGATGCCCACGCCCTTGGCTCCGTACGTGGTGATCCACGTCCCCACCCGGCCGAGCACCTGGGTGTCCGTCCAGCCGGTCTTCTGCAGCAGCAGCTCGCGCTCGTACTCGTTGGTGAACAGGTACGTCGCGTGGTCGACCAGGTGACGGATCCTGTCGCCCTCCATGCGAGCGAGCTGCTGGCCGGGATCCGCGGCGAACGGATACCGGTTCGCGCGGCACTCCTCGGTGTGCCGCACCATCGCGAGCGGGTCGTTCGGACTGATGAGCACGACGTCGACGCCGCCGAGCTCACGCACGATCGGCACCAGGGCGATCTGCCGCGCCTCCTCCATCGCGCCCGCGTAGAACGACGCGATCTGGTTGTCCACGGCGTCGGTCGTGCACAGGAACCGCGACGTGTGCCGCGTCGACGACACGTGCACCCACGTGGTGTCGACGCCACCCCGTTCCAGCCAGTCGCGGTACTCGGCGAAGTCGCCGCCGACGGCACCGACGAGGAGCGGACGCAGGCCGAACCGCGCCAGGCCGAACGCGATGTTGGCCGCGGTGCCGCCCGGGCGCAGGTGCAGCTCGTCGACGAGGAACGACAGCGAGACGCTGTCGAGCTTGTCGGCGATGAACAGCTCGCTGAACCTGCCGGGGAACACCATCAGGTAGTCGGTCGCGATCGAGCCGGTGACGACGGTGCGCATGCCGTTCACCGCGCGGGAAGGCCGGCCGCGCTGCGCAGCACGTCGGCCCGGTCCGTCTGCTCCCAGGTGAAGTCGGGGTCGTCCCTGCCGAAGTGCCCGTACGCCGCGGTCTTGCGGTAGATCGGGCGGTGCAGCTTGAGGTAGTCGCGGAAGGCCGCGGGCCTGAGGTCGAAGTGCTCGGACACGAGCTCGGCGATCCTGGTCCGCGAGACCTTCTCGGTGCCGAACGTCTCGACGAGCAGCGACAGTGGCCGGGCGACACCGATGGCATAGGCCACCTGGATCTCGACGCGGTCGGCGAGGCCGGCGGCGACGAGGTTCTTGGCGACGTACCGCGCCGCGTACGCCGCGGACCTGTCGACCTTCGACGGGTCCTTGCCGGAGAACGCGCCGCCGCCGTGCCTTGCGAACCCACCGTAGGTGTCGACGATGATCTTGCGTCCGGTGAGACCAGCGTCACCGACGGGGCCGCCGATGACGAACCGGCCGGTCGGGTTCACGAACAGGTTGGTCCGCAGCTCGGCCGGATCGTAGAGCTCACGCGGAAGGACCGGTGTCACGACGTTCTCCCACAACGCGGCGGGCAGGCGATGCTCGGTGCCGTCCTCGTGCTGGGTCGAGATCAGCACCTTCTCGATCGAGGTCGGCACGCCGTCGACGTAGCGCACGGTCACCTGCGTCTTGCCGTCGGGCCGCAGGAAGGGCAGCTCGCCGTCCTTGCGCACCTGCGCGAGCCTGGCCGCGAGCCGATGGGCCAACGCGATCGGCGTCGGCATCAGCTCGGGCGTCTCGTTCGTGGCGTAGCCGAACATCATGCCCTGGTCGCCCGCGCCGACGCTGTCGAGCTGGTCGGTGCTCGTCGAGCTCCGTGCCTCGCGCGCAGTGTCGACGCCCTGCGCGATGTCGGGTGACTGCTTGTCGAGTGCGGTGAGGACGGCGCACTGGTCACCGTCGTAGCCGCATGCGGCGTTGTAACCGATCTCCCTGATGGTGTCGCGGACGATGCCGGTGAAGTCCATCGGCTCCGGGGTCGTGATCTCCCCGGCGACGACCGCGAGGCCGGTCGTGACGAGCGTCTCGCACGCGACGCGTGAGTACGGGTCGACGCTCAACGCCGCGTCGAGGATCGCGTCGGAGATCTGGTCGGCGACCTTGTCCGGGTGGCCCTCGGTCACCGACTCGGAGGTGAACAGATACTCGTTCTCCTGCATGCCCATCACGCCGTCTCCTTCACTCCCAGCTCGCATCTCACCGCGGCCGCACCGGCGACCATGGCCCTCAACTTCGCGCGGGCGACGGACGGCGGCACGTGCCTGAGTCCGCAGTCCGGGTTGACCGACAGTCGGTCGGGTGATACCACCTCGAGCGCGCGCCTGATGCGCGACGCCACGAGGTCGGCCGACTCGATGTCGTCGCTCTTCACATCGATGACCCCCAGGCCAAGCTGCCGGTCCCACGCGTACCGGTCGAGCAGGGCGAGGTCGTCATAACCCTTGCGGGCGAACTCCAGCGCCAGCCGGTCGACGTCGGCGCGAAGCACGGTGGGGAACAGGAAGTCGTAGTGTCCCTCCCATGACGGCCGCGCGTACCTGTTGCCGTAGCAGACGTGCAGCGCCCACGTCGCCTCGACGCCGTCGACGACCGCGTTGACCGCGTCGATCGCCAGCTCGACCTCGTCGGGATGTCCCGCGAGGAACGGCTCGTCGATCTGCAGCATCGTGGCGCCCGCCGCGGCCAGCTCGCGCGCCTCCGCGTTCAGCACCGAGGCGAGCGCCAGCACGAGCTCTGTGTCTTCGGCGTACGCCTTGTTGCGCAGCCGCCGCGACAGCGAGAACGGACCGGTGAACGAGAACTTGACCGGGTGGTCGGTCTGGGTGCGCGAGAACACGAAGTCGTCGACGAGCCCGAGCGCGAAGGTGTCACCCGCGGGCAGTGGCTCGACGACCTCGGCGTCGTAGTAGTCGTAGTAGTACGCCTTCGTCTCGTCGAGCAGCGAGACGCCGGGGATGCGCGCGAGCAGGTAGTCGATGTCGTTGTCGCGGCGCAGCTCACCGTCGGACACCACGTCGACGCCCGCGCGCTCCTGGTCCTTGATCGCCGCCTTCACCACGACGTCATGAACGTCCTCGAGGTGCGCACGACTGATCCGCCGCTGGTAGTAGTCGGTCTTCAGCCGCTCCAGCCAGTCGGGCACGGAGTACGACCCGATCACCGTCGTCGCCAGCGGCGGCATCTCACCATCCACGCCCATGTCAGTCCCTCACCTGCGCGGTCATGGTCACGATGTTCGTGCCAGCGCGGTAGGCGAACGGCGCGTACGTGACGTCGAACCCCCGCCGTCCGCCGATGTGCTGCAGCAGCGGCCCGTTGACCCAGTTCACGACCGAGCCGTCGTACTTGCCAGGCCCGCGGAAGCCGGTGCGATAGTGGTGCGCGCTCGTCGCGAACAGGTCGTGGCACTGCAGGCGCCCGTACGGGTGGAGCAGCGGCAGCGTGTCGGCGAAGCTCGCCACCGCGCCGTTGCCGACGTGCATCCTGAGGTCACCGTCAGCCTCGAGCATCGGCCGCAACGCCTCGCCGCTCACACCCGGCGCCACCTCGTACAGGTCGAGGCCCGACAACGGGACGTACCGCTCCTCGAGCTTCAGCGCATCCCATGCCGCCCGCCAGAACGCCGTCGCGGCCGCCGGATCGACGACGCGGCCCGGCATCGCCTCGGCGAACAGCGTCGGCCCGAGCCTGAGCAGCTTGGCCACGACCTCCGGCAGGGTGTCGAGGTCGACGCCGGCGAGCGCCGCGACGCGCGCAGCGTCCGCGCGCGGTAGGTACGCGCGTACCTCGACGCGGTACGTGTGACCACCGATGCGCGCGACCTCCTCGCTCGGCAGGTTGTCGTAGACGTTGGAGACGTAGACGAGGAAGACCTTGTAGCGCAGGAACTTCAACGCGGTCGCAGGTGTCGTGGCGTCGAGGGCGAACGAGCTGACGTGCGCCGCGTGGTCGGTCACCGCGGCACGCGCGATGCCGAGGACGTGTTCGGAGTAGTCGCACATCAGGTAGTGCAGCCGCCGGTAGTAGTCGCGCCCGCGGTCGCGGTCCATCCGGACGAACTCGTCGAGCCACGTCTTCGCCTGGTTGCCGTTGCCGACGCCGAGCTCGACGACGTACAGCTCCTCGGGAAGCGCGTTGCGCGCGGACAGGTCGTCCCACACCACGAACATCTCGTGGAGGAGCTCGCGTACCGCCGCGACGTTCCTCGCGTCGCTCTCACCGCCCGGCAGAGCCTGCTCGTACTGCCGACCCGTCGCCTCCTCCCAGTCGCCGAGATAGCGCCAGTACAGCGCGTTGAAATCCCAGATGCGGCTCTGTGTCGCGCGGGTCCACGGCTCGAGGTACAGCCGGCCGAGCCGCTCCGGGTGGGTGAGCCCGGCGAGCAGGTCGCGCATGGAGGTCCGCAGCTCACCGTCCGGGCTGTGCTGGCTGCCTCCGGCTGTCACACAGCGGCGCAGGTCGACGGCGAGCTCGACGTCGGCGTGGGTGGTGCCGTTGGCGCGTCCACCGTTGCGCGCGCCCGTCGGCGACAGGATCGGGCGCAGGTCGACGACCTCACGGAAGTTGTTCTTGTACTGCACCCAGTCGCATACGACACGGAGCCGCGACAGGTCGACGTCGTCCTCGCGCAGGGAGTCGACGATCGGCCCCAGACACGCCGCGAGGTCGACCGGGTGCGCACCACGGAGCTTGGCCGTGGGCCGGACGTCGACGATCATGCGCGCTCCTCCTTCACGACCGCCGCGACAGGCGCATCGGCCCTGCGCGGCAGGCCCGCGCGGTCGACGAGCTCGGGCACCGCCGCCTCGTTGCCGAACGCCATCACGTGCACACCCGCCACACCGCGCATCTCGGCGAGCGCCTGGACGAGCTCGACGCACAGCCGCATGCCCTCCTCGGCCACCCGGTCACCGGGAACGGCGCGCATGCGGCGCACGACGTCGTCGGGGACATGGATGCCGGGCACCTTGCTGCCCAGGTACTCCAGCGCCCTGACCGAGCGGATCGGCCCGACACCCGGCAGGATCGCGCAGTGCTCGTCGAGACCGAGGTCGCGTACCTCGACCATCCACCTTGCGAACCCGTCGAGGTCGAAGACGTACTGGGTCTGCGCGAACTCCGCGCCCGCGGCCACCTTCTTGCCCAGCCGCTTCGCACGGAACCCGACCGGCGGCGCGAACGGGTTCTCCACCGCGCCGATCAGCCACTGCGGCGGCGGCCGCAACGCCTGGCCGGACAGCAGCCGCCCGTGGTCGCGCATCATCCGTGCCGTCCAGACGAGCTGGACGCTGTCGATGTCGAACACCGGCGTGGCGTCGGGGTGGTCACCGAAGGTCGGATGGTCGCCGGACAGCAGCAGCACGTTCGGCACGCCCAGCGCCGCCGCCGACATCAGGTCGGACTGCAGCGCGATGCGGTTACGGTCCCTCGTCGTCAGCTGCATGACCGGCTCGACGCCGCACTCCATCGCGAGGACGCTGCCCGCCCAGCTCGACAGTCGCGCATGCGCGCCCTGGTTGTCGGTGATGTTCGCCGCGTCGACGTGGCCGTGCAGCACGGCGGCCTTGCGGCGGATCGCATCGGCGTCAGCGCCGCGCGGCGGCCCGATCTCCGCCGTGACGGCGAACCGCCCCGACCGTATCGCCGCGCGGAGCCTGCCCTCGCCCACCGCGGACCGCGCGGCACGGCCGTTGCCCGCGCTCGCTGGGTCCACGCGCCCGCTTCGTCGTTCGCCTCCGGCAGGTGTCGCGACACCTGCCGGCTCGGTCCCGCAGGCACCGCGACCCCTACCTGCGACTCGCTTCTCAGCTCCTGCGCTCATCGCGCGACGCCCACCGGAGGGTGACGCGGCGTCTCGGAGCCGTCGCCGGTCCACAGTCCGGCGTCCCTGCCCTGCCAGTAGTTGACCCACGAGCTGCGTCCGGCCTGACGCTGGTCGACGGGTCGCTGCAACAGGGTGAGGTCGTCCTCCCTGCCCTCGCGCTCCGCGCGTTCGTACGCGATCAGCCAGACGCAACGCACGCCGGGATAGACCTCGCAGTCACCGTTCGCCGCGACACCGCCGCACGGGCCGTTGCGCAACTGCTTCGGGCAGCTCATCGGGCAGGCGTATCCGGTCGCGGGCAGCGCGCACTGCCCGCACATGCGGCAGCCGAACGCCTTGCCCTTGACCCCGCGCTCTGCCGCGGTGAACGCGCCGTACGCGATCGGGTGCCGCTCGAGCCAGGAGGCGAGCCTGCGGTAGAACCCGTTCGGCTCGAGGAGCCGGTGCAGGCGGTACATCGACCGTGCGGAGAACGACGGCCGCTTCGGCATGGGCCACCGTGAGTCCTGCCGTGGACGCGTGCGTGGCGTGGTCATGGCGGCGCGTGACGTCAGACCGTGGCCTGCATCCGCGCACTCGCCGGTTCCGCGTCGCCTGTCACGCCCGGCGGGCGACCTGTCCTGCCGGCGCCGGTGCCGCGGAGCATCGCGATCGTCTCGCGGAGCTGCTGCATCTCCTCGAGCAGCGAGTCAACGACCTCACGGCTCACGCCCACGCCCTGCGTCTGCGGCAGGTTCAACGGTTCGGTGCAATGAGGACAACGCTGTCGCTCGCTCATGACATCGCTCCTGGCGGTCGAGGTGCCGCCATCATCGCCCGCGGCCATGCGCCGGGACAGCCTGCTCTCGGCACAAAATCGCGATCCCCCCACTTGTGCCCGCGACACAACGACGCTCACGGACGGCCGAACAGGTGCACCGCGCTGACGACGTTGTCCTCGCCATGCCAGCCGCCCGCGTTGTGCGTCAGCGCGACCCGCGGAGCCGGCACCTGCCGGCGTCCCGCGGTGCCTCGCAGCTGCATCACGGCCTCCACGACCTGTCCGAGCCCGGTGGCGCCGATCGGGTGCCCGCGCGCGAGCAGCCCCCCGCCCGTGTTGACCGGTACGCGCCCGCCCAGGCAGGTGGTGCCGTCGCGGATCAGCGCCGGCCCGTCTCCCTGCTTGGCCAGGCCGAGCTGCTCGTAGATCAGCAGCTCGGCCGACGCCGCGGCGTCGTGCACCTCGAGGCAGTCGAGGTCCTCCGGTCCGAGACCCGCCATGTCGTACGCGGCGGCGCCGGCGAGTGCGGTGACCCGCTCGTGCCCGTCGACCGGCGCGGTGCGGACGACGGACGCCAGCACCGGCACCGCGCGCGAACGCACGCGCCGGTCGGGGCCGACGAGCACCACGGCCGCCGCGCCGTCGGAGATCGGCGAGCACATCGGGAGGGTGAACGGCCACACGATCTCGCGCGCCGAGAGCACGTCCTCGACGGAGATCTCCGCGCCGTACTGCGACGCCGGGTTCAGCATCCCGTGACGCTGGTTCTTCACCACGACGCGCGCGAGGTCCTCCCGCGTCGCGCCGCTCTCCGCCATGTACCGCAACGACGCCTGCGCATACAGGTCCATCAGGAACGAGCGGTCGGCGGGAAGGTCGGCCGGCACGTCGTCGACGTCGACCGACCCGCCGATGGCGGCGAACGACCGGGCCTTGTCGTCGTGGGTCATCTTCTCCGCGCCCACCGCGAGGACGACGTCGTACACACCCGCCGCGACGGCCTGCCAGGCCAGGTGGAGCGCGGTGGACGCCGACGCGCAGGCGTTCTCCACGTTGAACACCGCGATCTCGCCGAGCCCGAGCGGGCGCAACGCGAACTGGCCGAGGAGCATCTCCTGGCCCGTGATCGACGCCGACACCGCGTTGCCGAAGTGGCAGGCCTGGACGTCAGCGGCCGCGCAGCCGGCGTCGGCCAGCGCGCCGCCGACGGCCTCGCGCACGAGATCCTTGGTCGACCGCTCGGGCTGCTTCGCGAACCGCGTCATCGCCGCCCCGGCGACGTACACCTGCCGCACGTCCCGTGCCTAGCGTCGGCAGGTGACGTAGGTCCAGGAGCAGGGGAACGCGTCGCGGTCGGGGAACAGCTGCGCGAGGCTCCGCCTGATCACGTCGAGCCGCTGCTCCCGAGCGCGGGGGCTCGGCGGCGAGCCGTCCACCTTCGCCGAGCCGCCGACCCAGCCGAGCACGCCGTCGCTGTATGCGGCCAGCAGCTCGTACCACTCGTCCACCTTGGCGTAGATGGTCGTGTCGAACACGTGCTGCACGGCGAAGCCGGTCCGTTCGAGGGCTCCGAGGTACACGTCGAGCGGACGGACGGGCACGAAGACCTTCTCCCGCAGGCGCCGGTAGGCGGTCATCCGCTCGGCGTCGTCGAGCACGTCCCTGTACTCCGCGAGCTCAGGGTCGTCGCGGACGATGTCCGCCGCGATCTCGTTGATCTCCGCCACGGTCTCGTCGATGATCCAGTCACCCGGACGCCGCGCCGGGTTGCGTAGGTTGCCGGAGCACAGCAGCGCCAGGCCACCAGGCTTCAGCACGCGATGCCAGGACGCGAAGGTGTCCTCGAGGTGGTGGTACAGGTGCACGGCGTTCGTCGACGTGAGCACGTCGACCGCGCCATCGCGCACGCTCTCCTCGACCACCTCGTCGAGCATCTCCAGGCGCCGCTCGTCCGGCAGCCAGCGCTGCAACCGGAACGCCGCCCGCGGGTCGTCGGCGAGGGTCTCGACCGCGATCCTGAGGAACTTCGCGGACGCGTCGACGTTGAGCACCCCGATGCGCCGGTCGACGCGTGCGAGCACGCGCCTGGCCAGGATGCCGGTGCCGCTGGAGTAGTCGAGCAGGATGTCGTCGTCGCGCAGGGCGGAGAGCACCTGGGCGACCGTCGGTTCGAGGTTCTTGTACCACCCGTGCCCGTCGACGCTGTCGTACTGCCGGCCGAACTCGTCGGGCGCAGCGCGTACCCAGTCCTCGTCGGGGATCCGGTCGAACCCGGCCGGCCAGGCGAACGGTGTACTCGTCTCGGCGGCTACGGCTGACAATGCGCTCACGTCGACCTCCCAGGGGAGCGCGGGCGAACCCCGCGACGAGTCGACGCTAGGCGGATCGCGCGTCCGGGACGTCCCCCCGACGAGTGCCCCCGCGGGGGGTTGTCACCTCCCCCACCGCGTGCTGCCGCCCCGTTGATCACGTTCATTCGAAAATGGCTGTCAGGTGGCTGCCTGGGTGAGGGTGACGGTGTAGCCGAGGGTGGTGAGTTGGTGGGTGAGTCGGGCTTTGCGGTGGGCGTGGTTGCCGGTGTGTCGGTTGGTGTGC
>WHST01000089.1 GCA_009379955.1 Streptosporangiales bacterium
CCACCACGACAATGACCGTCGACGCGCCGGGCAAGCTCGTCGTCCAACCACGGTTGTGACTCGCGGCAACGACCGCCCTTGAGAAGCTCGGCGCGTCACCAACACCCCGGCAAGACCTCATTGTTCAGGACTCTCCTAGGGCTCCCGCAGCCTGCCGACGCGCGCCTGCAGTCCCGCGACGAGGACGAACGAGACGCTCACCAGCAGCGCCCAGGCGCCGAACTTGGCCGAGTGGACCAGGTGCCACACGTCGGCCTGGTGGGGGTACTGCCACGCGCTCAGCAGCGTCGCCAGGTTCTCGGCGAGCCAGAGGAAGAACCCGACGAGCGTCAGCGAGAGCGCCAGCGGCATGCGGTACCGCACCGCGCCGACGGTGAAGTGGACCGTCGTCCCCCAGGTCACGGCGAGGAGGAGGACCGCGAGGGGCAGTCGAAGGTCGGCGATCCAGTGGTGGGTGAGGAAGTTGGCGTAGATCGCGGCCGCGACCAACGCGGTCGGCAGCGCCCGGTAGCGGGACACGCGCAGTCCGAGCAGCCGCCACGCCTGGCAGATGTAGCTGCCCACCGCGGCGTAGAGGAACCCGCTGTACAGCGGCACGCCCCCCAGCTTCGTCACCGCGTCGTCCGGATAGCTCCACGAGCCGAGCCGCACCTTCACGAGCTCGAAGACCAGCCCGACGACGTGGAACATCGCGATCACGAGCACCTCCCTGCCGGTCTCCAGACCGACCGCCCAGAAGACCACGGTGAGCGCGATCCCGTAGAGGAGCAGTGCGTCGTAGCGCGCCAACGGCAGGGGGACGACGGAGGTGACGGCCAGGCCGGCGAACAGCAGTGCCGCGAAGAGGCAGGAACGCGCCTCGAGCCAGGCGAACCAGAACAGCTGTCTCGCCGAGAACCGGATGCCGCGCACCCTAGGGTGACGCGCGACCCCAGGGCGAGGTTTGCCTCGACCGGCGATCCGTTCGGCCGGTCAGCGGTACCCGTGTGCGAACCGCAGCAGCGGCTCGCCGTTGCCGAGGCGGTCGACGGCGAGCACCTCGCCGACGAAGAGCGTGTGGTCGCCCGCCTCGACCCGCTGCGTCGTACGGCACTCGAACGCCGCGAGCGCGTCGTCGAGCACGAACGCGCCGGTACGTGCGCCGCGGTGGTGCGCGACCCCGGTGAGCAGCACGCCGCCGCCCGGCCGGGCGGGCACCGCGAACCTGCCGGCGACGTGGCGCTGCTCGGCGCCGAGCACCGAGACTGCCCACAGCGGCTGCATGTCGAGGGTGTCGAACATGCGCGAGAACGTGCCGATGCTGGCGACCACGAGCGGCGGCTCGGCCGAGACCGAGCAGAACGACGTCACCGTGCTGCCGACGTCGCCGTACTCGTCGGTGTGGGCGGTGAGGACCACCACGCCGGTCGCGTACCTCGCGAGCGTCTCGCGGAACTCGTCGTCGGACACCACCTCGGCCATGCGCCCATCGTCGCGTACGGTCGCCGCCGGTCGTCGTCAGGCCGGGTCAGGGCGACGGGCCGAGCGACCTGGCGCGTTCGGCGAGGAACTCCTGCTCGGCGGCGTTGTCGCTGAGCGCGAGCGCGGCCCGGTAGGCGTCGGCCGCCTCGGCGTGGCGGCCGAGGCGGTGCAGCAGGTCGGCCCTGGTCGCGGGCAGGTAGCGGTAACCGGTGAGGCGTCCCTCGCGCTCGAGTGCCTCGACCTCGGCGAGTGCCGCCGCCGGTCCGTCGACCATCGACACCGCCACGGCGCGGTTGAGCGCCACGACGGGCGACGGCCAGATCCGGAGCAGCTCGTCGTAGAGCGTACGGATCTGCGGCCAGTCGGTCGCGTCGTAGCTCGGTGCCTGCGCGTGCAGGGCGGCGATCGCCGCCTGCAGCGTGAAGCGTCCCGGTGGGCCGGCGGTCAGCGCGGCCACGACGAGCCGGTCGGCCTCGGCGATCAGGTCGCGGTCCCAGCCGGACCGGTCCTGCTCGTCCAGCCGCAGCAACCGGCCGTCCGCGTCGGTCCGCGTGGCGCGGCGCGCGTGGTGGACGAGCAGCAGCGCCAGCAGTCCCATGGCCTCCCGGTCGGCCGGGAGCAGCAGCCGCAGCAGGTGTGCCAGGTCGAGTGCGCGGTCGGTGAGCTCGTCGCGGACGAGCTCGTCGCCGGAGTGCGCCGTGTGCCCGGTGGCGTAGAGCAGGTGGACGACGGTGAGCACCGCGTGGACACGGGCGGGCAGCTCGTCGGGGGACGGCACGGCGTACGGGATGCGCGCCGCGGCGATCTTCTTCTTGGCCCGGGTGAGGCGTGCCGCCATCGTCGCCTCGGCGACGAGGAACGCGTGCGCGATGTCCGGTGTGGCCACGCCGCACACCAGGCGCAGCGTGAGCGCGATCCGAGCCTCCTCGGACAGCGCCGGGTGGCAGCAGGTGAAGATCAGTCGCAGCCGGTCGTCGGGGATGGAGTCGGTATCGGTGGTCGTGTCGAGCATGTCGGTGTCCTCACGGTCCACCAGCAGCGGGAGCTTGGCCCGGAGCGTCTGCTGGCGGCGGATCAGGTTGAGCGCGTCTCGTCGGGCGACGGTCGTCAGCCATGCGCCCGGCCGGTCGGGCACGCCGTCATGTGCCCAGGTGCGCAGCGCCTTGACGTACGCGTCCTGCACGATCTCCTCGGCCGCGTCGAGGTCGCGTGTCACGCGCACCGTCGCGGCGACCACGTAGGCCCACTCGCGACGGTGCGCGTCGGCGACGGCGCGCTCGACCTCGTTCATCGGATGGTGAAGAACTCCTCGAGCACCGGGGCGAGCGCGGCCGGGGAGACGGCGTGTGCCTCCTCGGCCAGGGTGTCGATGCTGCGGTGCCGCACGGTCGGCATGCCGTGGGCGAACGCCCGCGTGCCGACCTGCCAGAACTCGTCGCTCTTCTCACCGACGAGCACCAGTGCAGGGATCGTGAACCCCGCCCACCGTTCGAACGCCAGCGGCCTGCCCGACATCGTGTCGGCCATGACGCGGCCGTCGTACGCCGCGGTGTGCGCGACCGCCTCCATCAGGGCGAAGAACGGCTCGGCGCGCATTGCCCTGACGTCGTCGACCGGTAGGCCGACCGCCGTGGTCAGGGCATACTCCATCGCGTCGCCGCGACGGCCGGCTGCGATGAGTGCGTCGAGGCGTGCCACATAGTCGTCCGGCAGCGGCGGTCGACTGTCGTCGACGACGAACGGCGGCTCCCACATGGCCAAGCGCTCGACGGCGACGCCGCGGACGGCCGCCTGGAGCGCCAGCACGCTCCCGGAGGACATGCCGAGCACGGACGCCGAGCCGCCCACCGCGTCGATGACCGCGGCCAGGTCCTCGATCTCGCGCTCCACGGCGTAGGGCGCGGTGTCGCCGCTCTCGCCACGCCCCCGGCGCTCGTAGTGGGCGACGGTGAACCGGGGAGCCAGCAGCTCGGCGAGGCTTGCGGGGAACTGATCGATCGCCCGGTAGGTGTACGCGCCGTCGACGAGGACGACCGCCGGTCCGTCCCCGGTCTTCTCGACCGCGATCATGGTGCCGTCCTTGGACGTGATGTGTTCCATCGGAACGCTCCCTCAGCCCGGCTCGACGACGTCGAACCCGATCAACGGCCTGACCTCGACGCCGCCGTTCACGATCGGGGTCAGCTTGGCCAGCGCGAGCGCATGGTCGAGGTCACGTGCCTCGATCACGAACACCCCCGCCATGGCCTCCTTGGTCTCGATGAACGGACCGTCGGTCACCAGGTCGCCGCGGATGGACGTCGCCGTCCCCGACGGCTCCAGTGCCATCCCGGCGACGATCCGACCGCCCTGCTCGGCCATCCGGTCGGGCAGCTGCCCGTGGGCCTCCATCACCTCGGGCGGCATGTCGGCCACGCCGCCGGGGGTCTCGGTCTCGAAGATGAGGACTGCGTACTGGGTCATCAGGCCACCGCTTTCGTTGCGAAGAGGTCGTTCATCCAGGTGGTCCACGCCCGCTTGTTCGATGCCTCGTCGGCGCCCTCGGCGAACAGGTGGTGCGCCAGGCCGACCGGCCAGCCCCACGCGTCGCGGCCGTAGAACCGGCACAGGGCGTCCGCGCTGCGCACGCCGAGGAACCGGTCGGTGCGGTAGTCGACCACACCCTCGATCGGCGCGATGCCGGCAGGGTCAGCACGACCTCGTCGCCCTCGGCGGCACCGTCAGGCACGCCCATCGCCGTCAGCATCGCCGCGAACCCGCCGTCGGCCGAGGCCTCGGGGCCGTCCACGCGGAGGTACGCCGCGTCGCGGCCCGCGAAGTGGCGCAGGTACTCGCCGAGCGAGTGGTTGTAGAGGTCGGTGTGCAGCCGGCAGGCGTCGTCGTCGTCGTAGCCCTCGGCCGGCACCGTGCTGTTGTGCCGGAAGCGCAGGTACGTGCCCGTCCCGCGCGGCTCGAGCACGTAGTCGAGCTGGTTGAAGCCGTCGTTCTCGAACTCCACGCGTGTGGTGAAGTGCCGGGGCGGGTCCCAGACGGTCACCTTGCCGTCACCGTTGCTCAGGCCCTCCTCGGCGCCGCCCACCCACGGCTCGTAGTCGATCTTCCACAGCCAGCCGGCGGTGTGCAGGGTGAACGCGTCCCAGACCTCCTGCGGTGACGCGGGCAGCTCACCCTCCCACCTGACCTCGAACTCCCTCAACATCTCTCTCACCTCCCGGAGCCGTCTCTCGGCCCCTTCTATCTCCATCGACACGCGACCGTCCGCCGGATCGACAGTCGCAGCGAGGAATTCTCGGACGCCATCGAAGAAGCCGGAAGCGGCGTGTCGGATGGCCTCGAACAGGTGTTCGTCTAAGATCGACCCGTCGAGGTATCCACAGATGGGTGTGGCGGCAACCCAAGTGTCCGCACCACGTTCTAGCGTCGTCTCGACAGCACGCGAGCACGCACACACGACACGGGATGGCACCTGATGGCAGCACCTGACCGCGACAAGGCACTCGACACCGCCCTGGCGCAGATCGAGCGGCAGTTTGGCAAGGGATCCGTGATGCGGCTGGGCGACGACGGCCGCGTCCCGGTGTCGGTCATCCCGACCGGGGCCATCTCACTCGACGTCGCGCTCGGCATCGGCGGCCTGCCGCGGGGCCGGGTCGTCGAGATCTACGGTCCCGAGTCCTCGGGCAAGACGACGGTCGCGCTGCACGCCGTCGCGCAGGCGCAGAAGGCCGGCGGCACCGCCGCGTTCGTCGACGCCGAGCACGCCCTCGACCCGAGCTACGCCGAGAAGCTCGGCGTCGACACCGACAACCTGCTGGTCTCCCAGCCCGACACCGGGGAGCAGGCGCTCGAGATCACCGACATGCTGATCCGCTCCGGCGCGATCGACATCATCGTCATCGACTCGGTGGCCGCGCTCGTGCCGCGGGCGGAGATCGAGGGCGAGATGGGCGACAGCCACGTCGGGCTACAGGCGCGGCTGATGTCCCAGGCGCTGCGCAAGCTCACCGGCGTGGTCAGCACGTCGGGCACGACGACGGTGTTCATCAACCAGCTGCGGGAGAAGGTCGGCGTCTTCTTCGGCTCGCCGGAGACCACCAGCGGCGGCAAGGCGCTGAAGTTCTACGCATCGATACGCCTCGACGTCCGCCGGATCGAGACGCTCAAGGACGGCCAGGAGGCCGTGGGCAACCGGGTGCGGGTCAAGGTGGTCAAGAACAAGATGGCCCCGCCGTTCCGGCAGGCCGAGTTCGATCTGCTCTACAACGTCGGGATCAGCCGCGAGGGTGGCCTCATCGACCTCGGCGTCGAGCACGGCTTCGTCCGCAAGTCGGGTGCCTGGTACACCTACGACGGCGACCAGCTGGGCCAGGGCAAGGAGAACGCGCGCAATTTCCTGCGCGACAACCCCGAGCTGGCCGACGAGCTGGAGAAGCGGATCAAGGAGAAGCTCGGCATCGGGCCGACGCTCGACGATCCGGCACCGCCCCCGGCCGTCGACTTCTGACCCGGCCCACGGTGGCTGCTCGTCGCTCCCGCTCCCGCTCCCGGGCACCGGGCCCCGACGGCCCGAAGCCCGACACCCTGGCGGCCTCCGGGCCGCCGGGCGACCCGGAGTCGGTGGCACGCACGATCTGCCTGCGGCTGCTGGCCGCCACGCCGCGCACCAGGGCGGAGCTCGCCGAGGCGCTCGCGAAGCGTGAGGTGCCCGACGACGCCGCCGAGCGCGTCCTCGACCGGTTCACCGAGGTCGGGCTCGTCGACGACGTGGCCTACGCCGAGGCGTGGGTCCGCACCCGCCAGGCCGGCCGCGGGCTCGCCCGCCGCGCACTCGCGCACGAGCTGCGCCGTCGTGGGGTCGACGAGACCGTGGTGCAGTCCGCGGTCGACACGATCGACCCCGACGACGAACGCGCGACGGCCCGCGCCCTCGTCGACCGCAAGCTGCCGGCGAGCCGGCGGCTCGACCGCGACAAGCGGGTGCGCCGCCTCGCCGGCATGCTGGCGCGCAAGGGCTACTCGACCGAGACGGCCCTGAAGGTCGTCAACGAGGCGCTCGCGGAGGAGCGCGACTCCTGAACGGCGACGGGAGCCCGCGGGGCTTCTCGCCGGTAGTGCCATGGGCGTCCGGCAGCGGGCACGTGAGGGGCACCCTCACCGTGCCCTGCCCCGGTCGGGGTGCCCCTCACGGGTTCAGCGGACGGGCATCGGTCCGCAGGTCGTCAGACCGTGCGGAGCTTCAGGCGGTAGCCGTGCGCCTTGGCGTCGGAGAGCAGTGCCGCGAGCGACAGGCCGCCCTCGCCGGCAGCGGGCAGCTCCCCGTCGAGCGCGACGCCGACGGTGTTGACGATGCCGAGCGCCTGGTTGTCCGCGGTCAGGTCGGCGACCGGGCCGCCCGAGTACCCGTGGCACCGGAGCGACGAGTGGGCTGCGGCGCCGTCCGGCGACCGGGCCGAGGTCGCCCATCTCTGCGGCCGCCTCAGCGCGTACTTCTAGTCACCCTCACCCGCAGCGGCACCGGAGCGCGGTCAGGCGTACTGGCCGACGCAGAAGACGTTGTCTTCGGGGTCGGTGAGCACCGTCCAGGTGAGACCAGGCACGACCTGTTCGTCGACCACCGTCGCGCCGAGCGCGGTGAGGCGTTCGATCTCGCGCTCCCGGTCGTCGGCGCGCAGGTCGATGTGCACCCGGTTCTTGCCGGTCCGCGGCTCGGGGACCTGCTGCAGTGCGACCGCGGGCCCACCGTCGGAGGACGGCGCGAGCATGAGGAACGCGCCGTCCATGTCCATCATCACCTCGGTGCCGAGTGCCGCCGTCCAGAACTTCGCGAGACCGCGCGGGTCGACGCAGTCGATGGTCACCATGCCGATGCTCAAGGCCATGCCCCGACCCTAGCTCCGTCAGCCGATGGTCACGCCGAGCCCGTCGACGACCTCGGCGCCCGGCAGGGCGGCGAGGGTCCGACCGGGGAGCGCGAGCTTCGACCGGCGCACGCCGCTGCCGACCACGACCCACGGCGCGGCCGCGACCGCGGCGTCGACGAGCACCGGCCAGCCGTCCGGTGCGCCGACCGGGGTGATGCCGCCGTACTCCATGCCGGTACGGCTGACCGCGTCGTCGGTGGACGCGAACGACGCCTTGCGCACGTCGAGACGCCGGCGCGCGACGTTGTTGACGTCGGCGCGGGTCGTCGCGAGCACCATGCACGCGGCGTAGCGCGCCTCACCGGCACGCTTGCCGGTCACGACCACGCAGTTGGCGGACTCGTCGAGCCGTACGCCGTAGCGTTCGCAGAACTCGGCGGTGTCGGCGAGGTCCGGGTCGATCTCGGCGACGGTCACGTCGCCGGCGACCTCCGACGACTTCAGCGCGGCGACGACCGGGTCGGCAAGCAGGTCGGGACGGTCGAGTGCGGGGACCCAGACGAGCGTCACGCGTCACCGCCCGACAGCTCGACGACCGGGACGCCGGGCGGCTCGAATCCCATCACCTGGCCGTAGAACGAGAGCTCCGCCTCGGTGCTCGCGACGATCGACTCGGCCTTGCGGAAGCCGTGCTGCTCGCCCTCGAAGGCGATGTACGCGTGCCGGATTCCCTTACGTGCCAGGGCATCTCGGAACATCTCCGACTGCGAGGGCGGCACCACCTCGTCCTCGAGCCCCTGCAGCAGCAGGACGGGACACCGCACGTCGTCGACGTGCGACAGCGGCGCGCGCTCGACGTAGCGGTCGCGGGTCTCGGGCAGCGGGCCGATGAGGCCGTCGAGGTAGCGCGACTCGAAGTCGTGGGTGTCCTGCGCGAACTGCAGCAGCTCAGCGACGCCGAAGTAGGAGGTGCCGCACGCGAACGTGTCGGTCGACGTGACGGCCTTCAGCACGGTCCAGCCGCCCGCGCTGCCGCCACTGATCGCCAGTCGCCGCGGGTCTGCTCTGCCCTGGTCGGCGAGCGACAGCGCCGCCGCGACGCAGTCCTCCACGTCGACGATGCCCCACTGCTCGCGCAGCCGTTCGCGGTACGCGCGGCCGTAGCCGGTCGAGCCGCCGTAGTTGACGTCGACGATGCCGATGCCGCGGCTGGTGAAGTACGCGTACCCGAGATCGAGCTTCGCGGGCGAGCGCGCGGTCGGGCCGCCGTGCACGTGCACGACGTACGGTGGTCGCTCGTCCGCGGGCGCCGCGTAGCGCGGGTTCGTCGGCGGGTAGACGTTCGCGTGCACGTCGCGCCCGCCGGGACCGGTCAGCGTGACCTGCTCGGCCGGCGGCAGGTACGCGGCGTCGGGCAGGTCCGCGGGATCGATGCTCGTGCGCACCACCTCGGCGCCACCCGACGCGACGTCGACGACCAGCAGCGAGCCCTGGTCGGTCGGGCTGCTCGCGTGGAGCGCGACCCGGTGACCGTCGCCGGTGACCTGCGGTCCCCACTCCGTGTACGGGAGGTCGAGGTCGGTGAGATCGCCGGTCGCGGGGTCGAGCACGCCGAGTGCGTTGCCCTCGGGTCCGGAGTGCACGACGGCGATCCGCCCGTCCGCGAGCACGGTGTACGTCGCGAAGCCGACGAGCCACATGGGTGCGCCGAACTCCGCCTCGCGGGGACACAACGGTGCCGGCTCGCCGCCGCCTGCGGGCACCCGGTAGAGGTTCCACCAGCCGGTGCGGTCGGCCGCGACGTAGAGCGACTCGTCGTCGACCCACTCCGGCTGGAACACCGACTCGCTCTCGGTACGCCCGTCGGGACCCGCCCGGCCGCCGAGAACGGTGTGCCACTTCCCGACGGTGCCGTCGGCGGTCAACTCGCCGACGCGCAGCTCGGTGGCGTCCCACGGCATGTCGGGGTGCTCCCAGGCCAGCCAGGCGAGCCGGCGCCCGTCCGGCGACACCCGTGGGTTGGCGAGGAAGTGCGAGCCGGCCACGACCTCCCGTACGGCGCGCTCGTCGTCGGCCCCGGACCCGTCGAGCGGGACGGCGACGATGTGGCGGCGCAGCGTGCTGCCGTCGTGTCGCTCGCGCACGGCGAGCACCTCAGGGCCGCCCGGCGCGACCAGGTCGGTGTACCGCAGCGCCGCGGGCGCGGCCGGAGCGGGCGTGAGCGGGACAGGGGTGTCGGCACCGGGGTCGAGCCGGTACATCCGGTGGTCGGCCCAGTGCGTGAAGACGATCGCGTGCCCGCCCTCGACCGGCGCGGCGACCCACGGCCGGCCGCCGTACTCGTGGACGCGGTTGCGCAGCCACCACGGCGCGGCGAGGACCTCGGTCACCGTGCTGTCGGCGTCACGGCGCATCAGCGTGTCGCGGCCGCCCTCCTCCGGGCGGCTCTCCACCCAGTGCAGCGTGTCGCCGACGAAGCCCGGCCAGCCGAGCCTGCGGGACGAGCCGGCGAGCCGCCGCGCGTCGATCGGGGACTCCCACGCGCCGTAGGGCGCGACGATGCGTTCGCTCATACCGGCATCCTGCCAGGCCCGGTGCGTGACGTCGTCGGCTACACGGCGCCGCCCGCTGCGGTCGTCGGTGCCGTCGCGAGGACGGCACGCCCCTTGCGCCGCTGCCTGCCCTCGAGGATCTGGGCGATCTTCGACAGCGTGTAGTTGATCGCGATGAAGACGACCGCGAGCACCAGCCCGGTGACGATCGGGTTGCCGTAATTGCTGTAGATCTGCTTGCCGACGCTCACTGCCTCGGGCGAGGCGATGATGAATCCGAGGGCGGTGTCCTTCAGCGCGACCACACACTGGCTGATGATCGCCGGCAGCATGATGCGGACCGCCTGCGGCGTGAGGATCGACAGCATCACCTGGGTCTTGCGCATGCCGATCGCGTACGCCGCCTCGCTCTGCCCCCGCGGCACGGCGTTGATGCCGGCGCGGAACGTCTCCGCGAGCACCGAGCCGTTGTAGAGCATCAGCGCGATGATGAGCGCGCCGTACCGTCCGGTGGTGTCGCCGAAGCCGAGGAAGATCGCCAGGATCATCAGCACCAGGGGGACCGCACGGAAGAACTCGACGACCACGATGCTGGGTATCCGCAGCAGGGCGCTGTCGGACAGTCGACCGGCGGCGAAGATCACGCCGAACGCGATCGACAGGGCGATGGCGAGAACGGCGGCGAGCAACGTCAGCCCGAAGCCCTCGACAACGCCGAACACGATCTCGGGGTCCTGGAACGGCTCCCAGGCGTCGCCGGTGATCTGCTCGCTCGCGTACAGCCGGTACGCGATGTACGCGACCAGCGCCGCCGTGCCGATCGACGTGAGCACGCCGTACACGCCGTGCCGTACCCGCGCCCGAGGACCGCGGACGTCGAACAGGGTGGTGCTCACCGGATCACCGCCAGACGCTTCTCGAGCCGGGACGCGATCCCCGCGAGCACGAAGACGATGATCACGTATCCCAGCGCCGTGCCGACGAAGAGCGGCCACAGCGCGCTCGGGTGCCTGTTGTACAGGAAGTGGAACGTCTGCGTCGCCTCGATCACGCCGAACGCCTCGGCGATCGCCGAGTTCTTGACCAGTGCGATGAAGATGCTGGCGAGCGGCGGGATCGCGGTGCGGATCGCCTGCGGCAGGATGACCGACCGCAGTGTCTGGCCGAACGTGAAGCCGATCGACCGGGCCGCCTCGGCCTGGCCCTGCTGCACGGAGTTGATGCCGGAGCGGATGGCCTCGCACATGAACGCCGCGGTGTAGAGCGACAGCGTCACGACCGCGCGGGCGAAGAAGCTGATCTGCACGCCGAGGAACGGCAGCCCCGCCACGAACACGATGAACAGCACGACCAGCGGGGTGTTGCGGAAGATGTTGACGTACGTCGTGCCGACCGCGCGCAGGACCGGCACCGGCGCCACCCGCATGCCGGCGAGCACCGCACCGAGGGCGAACGCGATAAGCCCCGCGGCGCCGAAGAGCTGCAGCGTCAGGAGAAACCCGCGGAGGATCCGCGGCAGGTTCTCGATCAGTGCGTCCACGCCACATCCTTTCCGGCAGCGAGAGAGCCCGCGCCGTACGGGAGACCGAGAGGGTCACCCGTACGACGCGAGCGGGTGGTGCGCGTTACTGGCAGGGGTCCGCGGTCGGCGGCGTGGGCTCGGGCACGTCGGCCTTGCCCAGCGTGTCCTTGAACGCCGTGGCCCACTTGCCGTCGTCGATCGACGCCTTCACGGTCTTGTTGAGGAACTCGCACAGCTTGGTGTCGCCGTGCTTGTACCCGATGCCGTAAGGCTCCTCGGTGAACTCCTCACCGGCGACCTTGAGCTCGTCCGGGTCCTCGGCCGCGTAGCCGAGCAGGATCGCGCCGTCGGTGGTGACCGCGTCGACCGACCCGCTCTTCAGCTGCGTGACGCACTCGGAGTACGAGCCGAACGGCACCGGCTTGGCGCCGTACTTCTCCTCCACCGAGTCGAGCGAGGTCGAGCCCGTCACCGAGCAGACCTTCTTGCCCTTGATGTCCTCGTTGGTCTTGAACCAGGTGGCGTCCTTGGCGATGAGGAACTGCTGGCCTGTGACGTAGTACGGGCCGGCCTGGCCGACGATCGTGCGACGCTCGTCGTTGATCGTGTAGGAGGCGAGGACGAGGTCGACCGTGCCCTTCTGGATGAACGGCTCGCGGTTCGCCGACACCGTCTCGACCCACTCGATGCCGTCGGGCTCGATGCCGAGCTCGCCGGCGATGAGCTTCGCGATCTCGATGTCGAAGCCCTGGGGGGTGTCGGTGCCGGGCTTCTTGAAGCCGATGCCCGGCTGGTCGAACTTCACGCCGATCTTGATCTTGCCGGCTTCGTTCCACTTCGCCATCGTCGTGCCGGCGGGGAACGAGGCGTTGTCCTTCACCTCGACGTCGCCACCGCCACCGCCACCGCAGGCGGTCATGGTGAGGGCGAGCGCGGCACCCACCGCGAACGCGCCGAACCACCGTTTGCCGAATCGCATGCTTACTCCTTCTGCCGCCTGGTGAGGGTCTGTCAGTGCTTGAGGATCTTCGAGAGGAAGTCCTTCGCCCGCTCCGACGTCGGGTTGGCGAAGAACTCGGTCGGCGTGCTCTGCTCCACGATCTGTCCGTCGGCCATGAAGCACACCCGGTTGGCCGCGCTCTGGGCGAAGCCCATCTCGTGGGTCACGACGATCATGGTCATGCCGCCCTCGGCGAGGTCGACCATGACGTCGAGAACCTCCTTGATCATCTCAGGGTCGAGAGCCGACGTGGGCTCGTCGAAGAGGATCGCCTTCGGCTCCATCGCCAGTCCCCTGGCGATCGCCACCCGCTGCTGCTGGCCGCCGGACAGCTGCGCCGGGTACTTCTGCGCCTGGTTGGCGACGCCGACCCGTTCGAGCAGCTTCATCGCGGCCGCCTCGGCGTCGGCCTTGGCGAGCTTGCGGACCTTGATCGGCCCGATCGTGACGTTCTCCAGGATGGTCTTGTGCGCGAACAGGTTGAACTGCTGGAAGACCATCGCCACCTCGGAGCGCAACCGGGCGAGCTCGCGTCCCTCGGCGGGCAGCGGCTGCCCGTCGAGCGTGATCGTGCCCTTGTCGATCGTCTCCAGGCGGTTGATCGCACGACACAGGGTCGACTTGCCCGACCCGGACGGGCCGATGACGACGACGACCTCGCCGCGGGTCACGGTCAGGTTGATGTCCTGCAGGACGTGCAGGTCACCGAACCACTTGTTGACCCCGTCGAGGACGATGAGGTCGTCGGTGGGGGTCGCGTCGCCGGCTGCCGGCTGCTCCGCCGTGGTGGTCATCCGAGGGTCTCGTGTCGAACCTTCATGGGAGCGCAACGTAGCTGTATTCGCGCGTTCGTGCACCCCTCTCGGCCACTGTGCGGCCGTGTTGTGATCAACCGGACGACGGCCGACGTCCCGACGCGGATGCGGTCGGAGGAGTGTTCGAGGTGTGTACGGGTGCACGCCCGTGACCGCCCGACCGCGTACCGTCGGGTCCGTGACCGGGAACAAGGGACTCGCGCTCGTCGTGGAGGACGAGCGGCCGATCGCGGACCTGATCCGCCTCTACCTCGAACGCGACGGCTTCGACGTGCGGGTCGCGGGCGACGGCCGCGCGGCCCTCACCGCGGCCGAGGAGTCGAAGCCGGTGGTCGTGATCCTCGACATCCGGCTGCCCGAGCTCGACGGCATGCAGGTATGCCGCGCGCTGCGTGAGCGGGGCGACTGGACACCCGTGCTCTTCGTGACGGCCCGCGACGACGAGATCGACCGGGTGCTCGGGCTGGAGCTCGGGGCCGACGACTACGTCACCAAGCCGTTCAGCCCGCGTGAGCTGGTGGCGCGGGTCGCCGCCGTGCTCCGTCGCTCCCGGAGCGAGGTCGACGGCGAGCCGGTCCTGCAGGCCGGTGCCGTACGGCTCGATCCAGGCGAGCGCCGGGTCTGGGCCGGCGAGACCGAGGTCGAGCTGACGACCACGGAGTTCGACCTGCTCGCCCACCTGATGCGCCGTCCCGGGCGCGTGTTCGAGCGCGACGAGCTGCTCACCCAGGTGTGGGGCTACCGCTCCATCGTGGGCAGCCGCACCGTCGACGTCCACGTCGCCCAGGTCCGCGCCAAGCTCGGCGACAACAGTCCGATCCGGACGGTCCGCGGGGTCGGCTACTCGGTGCAGAAGGCCTGACGGTGGCCGACCGACCGGTACGGCGCACGCTGTCCGCGCTCGCCGTCCGCATCGCCGTGGTGACGACGGCGGTCGCGGTCGTGGTGGTCCTCATCGCCGGGCTCGTCTCGCTCGGCCTCGTCCGCAGCGCGGCGGAGGAGCAGTCACGCGACGCGCTCGGCCGGCAGGCCGACGTCGCCCAGCAGCTCATCGACGCGACGCCCAAGCACCCCCAACGGACGCTCAAGGCGTTGCGCAAGCAGGGCCAGGACATCACGGTCGCGCGGTTGCTCCCCAGCGGTGTGCTGCGCGGTGACCGCCTCGCCCGGCTGGCCGTGGAGCCGAAGCTGGAGGCGGTGCGCCGCGGCGAGAAGCTGAGATACAGCACGACGATGACCGGACGCACCTGGTACGTCGAGGTGCGCCCGCTCCTCTCCGGCGGGTCCGTCATCCTCGCCCAGCCGGCGGCCACCGGCTCCGGGCTCGTCGGCTCGGTGGTCGGCCGCACGCTCGTCGCCCTGCTCGTCGGGCTCGCGGTCGCCGTGCTCGCCGGTGGGCTGCTCGCCTGGCGGATGGCCGCACCGCTCAAGCGGGCGGCCGTTGCCGCCAGGCAGCTGGCGTCGGGACGTCGCGACGTGCGGGTGGTGCCCGAGGGGCCCACCGAGGTCGCCGAGGTCGCCGAGTCGCTCAATGTCCTGGCCGACGCGCTCGCCCAGAGCGAGGGGAGGCAGCGCGACTTCCTGCTGTCGATCTCCCACGAGCTGCGCACGCCGCTCACCGCGGTCAAGGGCTTCGCCGAGGCGCTGGCCGATGGCGTCGCGACCGGCGACGCCGCTCAGCTGGCCGGGCGCACGATCGTGTCGGAGTCCGACCGCCTCGAGCGGCTCGTCGCCGACCTGCTCGACCTGGCCAGGCTGGGCGCGCAGGACTTCCAGGTCGAGCCCGCTCGCGTCGACCTCGCCGACCTGATGCGCAGGGCGGCGGACGTCTGGGCCACCCGCTGCGAGGCGGTGGGCGTCGTCTTCCGTGCCGAGCTGCCCGCGGAGGCGGTCCCGGTCATCACCGACCCCGCGCGCGCCCGGCAGATCATCGACGGCCTGGCCGAGAACGCCCTGCGCGTCACCCCGGCCGACCGGCCGATCGTCTTCGCGCTGCGGCGGGAGGGCGGGTACGCCGTGCTCGAGGTACGCGACGGCGGGCCGGGGCTCACCCCCGACGACTGCGCCGTCGCGTTCCAGCGTTCCGTGCTGTACGAGCGCTACCGAGGGGTGCGGCGCGTGGGCACCGGCGTCGGGCTCGCGCTCGTGCACGGCCTCGCGACGCGCCTCGGCGGCGCCGCGAGTGCGGGCAGGGCCAGGGAGGGCGGCGCCTGCTTCGCGATCCGCCTCCCACTCTGACGAGTCGGCGGGAGCCGTTGCGTACGCTGGCACCGTGAGTACCAGGAAGGCACCGCGCACGTACGAGGTGCGCACGTTCGGCTGCCAGATGAACGTGCACGACTCCGAGCGGCTCACCGGCCTGCTCGAGGAGTCCGGCTACGTCCGCGCCGCCGGCGAGGCCGTAGCCGACGTCGTCGTGTTCAACACCTGCGCGGTCAGGGAGAACGCCGACAACCGGCTGTACGGCAACCTCGGCCAGCTGTACCCCGTGAAGCGGTCCAGGCCCGGCATGCAGATCGCCGTCGGCGGCTGCCTGGCGCAGAAGGACCGCGGCGAGATCGTCCGCCGCGCTCCCTGGGTCGACGTGGTCTTCGGCACCCACAACATCGGCTCGCTGCCTACGCTCCTCGAACGCGCGCGGATCGCCGACGAGGCGCAGGTCGAGATCAAGGAGTCGTTGGAGACGTTCCCGTCCACGCTGCCCACCAGGCGCGAGTCGGCATACGCGGCGTGGGTGGCGATCAGCGTCGGCTGCAACAACACCTGCACGTTCTGCATCGTGCCGAACCTGCGTGGCCGCGAGGTCGACCGCAGGCCGGGTGACGTGCTCGCCGAGATCGAGGCGCTGGTCGCCGAGGGCGTCGTCGAGGTCACGCTGCTCGGGCAGAACGTCAACTCGTACGGCGTCGGCTTCGGCGACCGCGGGGCGTTCGCCAAGCTGCTGCGGGCCTGCGGCGCGATCGACGGCCTCGAACGCGTGCGCTTCACGTCGCCGCACCCACGGGACTTCACCGACGACGTCATCGAGGCGATGGCCGAGACACCCAACGTGATGCCACAGCTGCACATGCCGTTGCAGTCCGGCTCCGACCGGGTGCTCCGCGCGATGCGCAGGTCGTACCGTCGCGGGCGCTACCTCGACATCATCGGACGCGTCCGCGCGGCCATGCCCGACGCCGCGATCAGCACCGACATCATCGTGGGCTTCCCCGGCGAGACCGACGACGACTTCGCCGACACCCTCGATGTCGTGCAGCAGGCGCGCTTCGCGGGCGCGTACACGTTCCAGTACTCCACCCGTCCCGGCACGCCTGCCGCCGACATGTCCGACCAGGTGTCCGCGGCGGTGGTGAAGGAGCGGTACGGCCGCCTCGTCACCGCCGTCGACGAGATCGCCTGGGCCGAGAACCGCCGGTTCGTCGGACGAGACGTCGAGCTGCTGGTGTCCGAGGGTGAGGGACGCAAGGACGTCCGCACGCACCGGCGCAGCGGGCGCGCACCGGACAACAGGCTCGTCCACTTCACGCCGGAGGGCGCGGACGACGTGCGTCCGGGCGACGTGGTCACCGTCCGGGTCACGTACGGTGCGCCGCACCACCTGGTGGCGGACGGACCGGTACGCGCGATGCGGCGCACGCCCGCGGGCGACGCGTGGGAGCGCAGGACCACGGCACCGGTGGAGGAGGGGACCGGGGGCGTGTCGCTCGGCATGCCCACGATCGGCGCACGTGCCTGAACGAGACGAGGGCCCAGCCGATCGACGGCGGAGCCCTCGGTGAGGATTTCAGCAGACGTTTACTGCTGGTCCTCCTCGTTGTCACCCCCGAGCCCTTCGACAAAGTTGCCGGCGGCCTCCTGACCCTGGTCGATCTGGTCGGAGAATCGACCGCCGGTCTTCTCGTCGACGGCGTCACCTGCGCGTTCGATGCCCTCGTCCACCTTGTCCGAGTGCTCGCCCGCAAGGTCCTTCGCCTTGTCGCCGATGTTGTCGAAAATGCTCATCGTGATTTCCCCCTCGAATTCATCGGTGAACCCGCCTTACTACCGGCGGGTAAGTCACCCTGTCTACCAGCGATGAGCACTTCTGGCCAGCGCCGGGCGTGTCGCCCCGGGCGTGAGCTGAGAGACTTCCCCTCGTGGCCTCCGGTGTGCTCGTCGCCGTCGTGGGACCGACCGCGGCGGGCAAGTCGGCGCTCGGTCTCGCGCTCGCGCACGCGCTCGGCGGCGAGGTCGTCAACACCGACTCGATGCAGCTCTACCGAGGCATGGACATCGGCACCGCCAAGCTGTCGGAGGACGAGCGCGACGGCGTGCCGCACCACCTGCTCGACATCTGGCCGGTGACCGAGACCGCCTCGGTCGTCGAGTACCGCGGGCTCGCTCGCGTGGCCGTCGACGACATCAGGACGCGCGGTCTCGTGCCGATCCTCGTCGGCGGGTCGGGCCTCTACGTCCGTGCCGTGATCGACGAGCTCGACTTCCCCGGCACCGATCCCGAGGTGCGTGCGCGGCTCGAGGACGATCTCGCCCGCGAAGGTGCGGTGGCCCTGCACGAACGTCTGCAGGTGGTCGACCCGATGGCCGCGGAATCGATACTGCCGAGCAACGCGCGGCGCGTGGTCCGCGCGCTCGAGGTCGCCGAGCTCGGCGGGACGTTCCACGCGAGGCTCCCCGGTCACCGTCCCGCGTACGACACCGTGCAGCTGGGCGTGAGCGTCGACAGGCACGTCCTCGACGAGCGGATCGAGCGTCGCGTCGACGCGATGTGGGCGGCCGGCCTCGTCGACGAGGTGCGCGGACTCGTGGGCGAGGGCCTGCGCGAAGGGCGGACGGCGAGCCGCGCGCTCGGCTACCGGCAGGTGCTCGCCCATCTCGACGGCGAGATCGGGGAGGACGAGGCGAGGGACGCGACCGTGCGCGCCACGCGGCGGTTCGTCCGCCGGCAGGAGTCCTGGTTCCGGCGGGACGACAGGATCACCTGGCTGCCGTCCGGCGATACGCTTGCCGACCGCGCACTCTCGGTGGTCGGTCCGGTCCTGAGCGAACCTCCGGAGTGAGCATCGCAGCGGTTCGGAGCGCCACGAGTCACCACAGCCCACCGAGCGAGGAGCGGAGCGGCGGGGGTTCGCGGGCGATGCAGCACCGAGGCTGACACGGTCGGCCCGTCGCTCTGGAAGGATGGGGGGCGTGCGCTTCGTCAACGGCCTGCATTTCGTCAAGGGCCATGGCACCGGCAACGACTTCGTCCTGCTGGCCGACCCCTCGGCACGGCTCGACGTCGACGCCGCTCTGGTGCGCGACCTGTGCGACCGCCGCACCGGCGTCGGCGGCGACGGCGTCATCAGGGTCGTGCGCACCGCCGCCGTCCCCGAGGTCGCCCCGCTGGCGGGGGAGGCGGAGTGGTTCATGGACTACCGCAACGCCGACGGCTCGATCGGGGAGATGTGCGGCAACGGCGTGCGTGTGTTCGTGCGGTTCCTGCTCGAGTCGGGGCTCGTCAGCGGCCCGACCACCGCCGTGGCGACACGCGACGGCGTCAAGCGCGTGGTCGTCGGGGACGACGACAGCCTCGCCGTCGACATCGGCCTGCCCGAGCTGCGCGGGCCGAGCGAGGCGCGGATCGGCGACACGACGTTCGACGGTCTGGAGCTGTCCACCGGCAACCCGCATCTCGCCTGCCTCGTCGACGTCCCCGTCGACTGCCTCGACCTCGCCAGGGCACCCGAGGTCGACAGGCAGCTGTTCCCGACGGGCGCCAACGTCGAGTTCGTCAACGTCCTCGGCGACCGGCACATCAGGATGCGCGTGCATGAGCGCGGTGTGGGTGAGACGCGGTCGTGCGGCACCGGTGCGTGCGCTGCCGCCCTGACCGCCGCGCACGCGCAGGGCGACGCGACGGGCACGTGGGACGTCGACGTGCCCGGCGGCCGGGTGCGGGTGACCCTCGACGGCCGCACGGCCGTCCTCGCCGGGCCCGCGGTGCTCGTCGCCGACGGTGAGCTGCGCCCCCTCTGGCTCGCCGCCCACACGCGGTGAGCACCCGGATTGTCCCGCTACGCGACATGAGTCCGCCCTGCCCGGGCAAATAGAGTGTCAGTGCGTCTCCCGACGTGCGAGTCTGGAGGCATATGACGAACGCGTACGAGTCGCCCGTAGGCGACGAACACATCGACGCGGTGGTGCGCGAGCTCGAGGACGACTCCACCCCCGACGACCAGCACGGACTCGGCGACGACGCTCCCGCGACCGGTGAGCTCGACCTCGACGACCGCGCCGCGCTGCGGCGCGTCGCCGGACTGTCCACCGAGCTGACCGACATCAGCGAGGTCGAGTACCGCAAGCTCCTCCTCGAGCGGGTGGTCCTCGCCGGCGTCTGGACCGACGGCTCCGTCGCCGACGCCGAGAACTCCCTCGCCGAGCTGAAGCTGCTCGCCGAGACCGCGGGCTCCCAGGTGCTCGACGGCCTGCTCCAGCGCCGTCGGCAGCCGGACCCCGCGACGTACATCGGCCCGGGCAAGGTCGACGAGCTCACGGCGATCGTCCGCTCGACCGGCGCCGACACGGTGATCCTCGACGGCGAGCTGAGCCCCGCGCAGCTGCGTAACCTCGAGGACCGCGTCAAGGTGAAGGTCGTCGACCGCACCGCGCTGATCCTCGACATCTTCGCCCAGCACGCGAAGAGCCGCGAGGGCAAGACGCAGGTCGAGCTGGCCCAGCTGCAGTACCTCAACCAGCGGCTGCGCGGCTGGGGTGGCAACCTCTCCCGCCAGGCCGGCGGACGTGTCGGGGGGCAGGGCGGCGGCATCGGTGGCCGCGGTCCGGGCGAGACCAAGCTCGAGACCGACCGCAGGCGGATCAGCGCGCGCATGGCGAAGCTGCGTCGCGAGCTGAAGCAGATGCGCACGACCCGCGACACCAAGCGGCTCGACCGCCAGCGCCACGAGGTGCCGTCCGTCGCGATCGCCGGCTACACCAACGCGGGCAAGTCCTCGCTGCTCAACCGGCTGACCGGCGCGGGCGTCCTCGTCGAGGACGCGCTGTTCGCCACCCTCGACCCGACGACCAGGCGCACGACCGCGTCCGACGGTCGCGTCTACACCCTCACCGACACCGTCGGCTTCGTCAGGCACCTGCCGCATGACCTCGTCGAGGCGTTCAGGTCCACCCTCGAGGAGGTCACCGACTCCGACCTCGTCGTGCACGTCGTCGACGGGGCCCACCCCGACCCGCTGGCGCAGATCGCCGCCGTGCGCGAGGTGCTCGCGGAGATCGGCGCCGAGGGCATGCGGGAGATCGTGGCGGTCAACAAGACCGACGTCGCCGACCCGGTCGTCGTGAAGTCGGTGCTGCTCCGCGAGCCGCACGCCGTCGCCGTCTCCGCCCACACCGGCGAGGGCATCGACGAGCTGCTCGCCCTCGTCGAGCGCGACCTGCCGAGGCCGGAGCACGAGGTCTACGCCCTGGTGCCGTACGAGCGCGGCGACCTCGTTGCGCGCGTCCACCAGCGCGGCGAGGTGCTCGACCAGGAGCACACCGAGGTCGGCACGCGCATGCACGCCCGCGTGCCCGGTGCGCTCCTGGGCGACCTCGAGCCGTACGCCGTCGCGCCGACTCCCTGAGCGCCTTCCGCTCTCTACGTGCCAAGGGCACCTTCACCACACCGCGGTGTGGTGAAGGTGCCCTTCACAGTTCCTGGCCGAGGGTTTGACGGGGGTACCCCGGTAGGGTATACCTAGGTGGAGTCGACCGAGAGGACGTGCGGCGTGACCGCGACCACCTACACCGTGACGGGGATGACCTGCGAGCACTGCGTGCGCGCGGTCACCGAGGAGGTCTCCGGCATCGACGGCGTCTCGGCCGTGGACGTCGACCTCGCGACCGGCAGGGTCACGGTGACGAGTGCATCGACCCTGAGCGACGACGAGATCCGCGCGGCGGTCGACGAGGCCGGCTACACCCTCGCCGCGGGTTCGTGAGGCGGACACGATGAACGCACCCCTCAAGCTCGCGGGCTTCGCCGCCGCACTCGCGCTGCTGGCCGGCGGCGGCTGGGCGGTCGGCGCGGTCGCCGGTCCCGAGGTCGAGGCCGAGCCCGAGCCGATGGCGTCGCACACCGCGTCCGGCGAGGCGACGGGGAGCAGCGAGCACGGCGGTGGCCACGACGAGGAGGCCAAGCCCCCCGGCGGGCTCGCCGTCAGCGAGGGTGGGTACACGTTCGCGCCCGTCGACGTCACCCTGCCCGCCAGGCGCGCGACGTCGTTCGCGTTCCGGATCCTCGGCCCGAAGGGCACGCCGATCACCCGCTTCGACGTCGAGCACGAGAAGCGCATGCACCTGATCGTGGTCCGCCGCGACACCTCGGGCTTCCAGCACATCCACCCGGTCATGGCCGCCGACGGCACCTGGCGCGTCCCGATCCGGCTGCCCAGGGCGGGCAGCTACCGGGCGTACGCCGACTTCACCCCGTCGGGCGCCGAGTCGCTGACCCTCGGCGTCGACCTGTCCGTCCCGGGCGGCTACCGGCCGGCGGTGTACGACCACGAGTCCCGCACCGCCTCCGTCGACGGCTACCGCGTGCGCCTCGACGGCGACCTCGTCGCCGGCAGGTCGTCGAAGCTCACGCTGACCGTCGAGCGGCGGGGCGCTCCGGTGAAGGACCTGCAGCCCTACCTCGGCGCGTACGGCCACCTCGTGGCGCTGCGCGAGGGCGACCTCGCCTACCTGCACGTGCATCCGGACGGCGAGCCGGGCGACGGGAAGACCCGCCCGGGGCCGACCGTGACGTTCTTCGCCGAGGTGCCGTCCGAGGGCACCTACCGGCTCTTCCTCGACTTCCGGCACCTGGGCGAGGTCCGCACCGCGGAGTTCACGGTGGTCGTCGGCGGGCACGGGGCCGGGCCCTCACCGAAGGGAACGGGCCACGGACATGGCGACTGACCTGCAACCGGCTGAGGTCGAGCTGGCGATCGGCGGCATGACCTGCTCGTCCTGCGCGGCGCGGATCGAGAAGAAGCTGAACAAGCTCGACGGCGTCACCGCGACGGTCAACTACGCGACCGAGAAGGCGCGGGTGCGCTACTCCGCCGACGTCGCGCCCACGCTGCTCGTCGAGCAGGTCGAGGCCGCCGGCTACACCGCGACCCTGCCGCGGCCGGAGAAGACCGGCGGGACAGACGTGGACGGCGAGGCGGCGGAGGCCGATCCGAACCGTGCGCTGCGGCACCGGCTGATCGGCGCGATCGTGCTGTCGGTGCCCGTGATCGCGATGGCGATGATCGAGCCGCTGCAGTTCACCTACTGGCAGTGGATCTCGCTCGCGCTCGCGGCGCCGGTGATCGTGTGGGCGGCATGGCCGTTCCACAAGGCAGCCTGGACGAACCTGCGGCACGGCAACGCGACGATGGACACGCTCATCTCGATGGGCACGCTCGCCGCGTTCGCCTGGTCGCTCTACGCCCTGATCTTCGGCACCGCGGGCGAGCCGGGGGTCACCCACCCGTTCGAGATCACCGTCGAACGCGGCGGCGGCGACATGAACGTCTACCTCGAGGTCGCCGCGGGCGTCACGATGTTCATCCTCGCGGGCAAGTACTTCGAGGCACGCGCGAAGCGCCGGGCAGGCGCGGCCCTGCGGGCGTTGCTCGAGCTCGGCGCCAAGCACGTCGCGGTGCTCCGCGACGGCGAGGAGACCAGGATCCCCACCGGCGCCCTCGTCGTCGGCGACCGCTTCGTCGTCCGGCCGGGCGAGAAGATCGCCACGGACGGCGTGGTCGACGAGGGCAGCTCCGCGGTCGACGCCAGCATGCTCACGGGCGAGTCCGTACCCGTCGAGGTCGGGCCGGGAGACGCGGTCGTGGGCGCGACCGTGAACGCCGGTGGTCGCCTCGTGGTCAGGGCGACCCGTGTCGGCTCCGACACCCAGCTCGCGCAGATGGCACGGCTCGTCGAGGACGCTCAGAGCGGCAAGGCGCAGGTCCAGCGCCTCGCCGACCGGGTATCGGGCGTGTTCGTCCCGATCGTCATCGCCCTGGCCGTGGTCACCCTGACGTTCTGGCTGGGCAGCGGCGTCTCGGCGTCCGCGGCGTTCACGGCGGCGGTCGCGGTGCTGATCATCGCCTGCCCGTGTGCGCTCGGCCTGGCGACGCCGACGGCACTGCTCGTCGGGACGGGCCGCGGTGCGCAGCTCGGCATCCTGATCAAGGGACCGGAGACGCTCGAGTCGACGCGTCGCGTCGACACCGTCGTCCTCGACAAGACCGGCACCGTCACCACCGGCCGCATGACGCTCCTCGACGTGCACGCCGTCGACGGCGTCGACGAGGAGCAGGCGCTGCGACTCGCCGGTGCGGTGGAGGACGCGTCAGAGCATCCGATCGCCCAGGCGATCGCGCGCGGTGCGACGGAACGGGTCGGCGACCTGCCGGCCGTCACGGACTTCGTCAACGTCGAGGGCCTCGGCGTACGCGGCACCGTCGATGGGCACGCCGTGCTCGTCGGCCGTGCGGCGAAGCTCGACGGGTGGGACCAGGACGTGCCCGCCGTCCTCGCCGACGCCAAGGCCGACGCCGAGTCGCAGGGTCGCACCGCGGTCGCGGTCGCCTGGGACGGCGAGACCCGGGCGATCCTCGTGGTCGCCGACACCGTGAAGGACACCTCGGCCGAGGCCGTCCGCATGCTCCGTGGCCTGGGACTCACCCCCGTCCTGCTCACCGGTGACAACGAGGCGGCCGCCCGGTCGATCGCGGCGCAGGTGGGCGTCGACGAGGTGATCGCCGAGGTGCTGCCGCAGGACAAGGTCGACGTGGTGAAACGCCTGCAGTCGGAGGGCCGGGTCGTCGCCATGGTCGGTGACGGCGTCAACGACGCCGCCGCCCTGGCGCAGGCCGACCTCGGCCTGGCGATGGGCACGGGCACCGACGTCGCGATCGAGGCGAGCGACCTCACCCTCGTCCGCGGCGACCTGCGTGCCGCCGCCGACGCGATCCGGCTGTCGCGCCGCACGCTCGGCACGATCAAGGGCAACCTGTTCTGGGCCTTCGCCTACAACGTCGCCGCGCTCCCGCTCGCCGCCGCCGGCCTGCTCAACCCGATGCTCGCCAGCGCAGCGATGGCGTTCTCGTCGGTCTTCGTCGTCTCGAACAGCCTGCGCCTGCGCCGCTTTCGCTAGCCCTTGGTCCAGGCGTACTGGGCGACGAGAGTGATGCGTGCGACGACCTTGCGCTTGCCGCCTCGCTCCCTGTACTCCGCCGGAAGGTCGAACGACCGCACGCTGTCGTGGTAGGTGGAGTTCTGCTCGGAGAACCTGAGCTGCGTCGAGCGCTGGAACTCCGACAGGTCGGCCGACGAGCCGATCGTGTCGGCGTGCGCCTCACCGCTGAGCCGGCTCGGCAGCGGCCCGGAGTCCTCGGTCCAGCGGAACGACTCCACGGACGGGATCCGGCGTGCCTGGAAGCGGGAACGCGCTGCCGCCTCCACCATGTCGGCGCTGCCGCGGGCGGTCGCGAGGTACCAGCTGACCTGCACTCCGCAGGCCGAGTCGTACCAGTCGTGCACCTTGAAGCCGTGGCTGCCGAGGACGCAGACGTCGCGGACCTCCCGGCCGAGGACGACGACGCCGAAGCTGCTCGGCGTGCCGAGGACGTCGGTCACCGCGTCGATCTGGCTGACCGCCAGTAGCTCGGCGTGTGCCGTGCGGACGAGGGCGTCACGCTTCTTCGCCAGCGCGGTGGAGTGCGGATCGGCGGGCTCGGCGTCGTTGCCCGGCACCGTGAGGCCCGCGGTGATGCCGAGCGCGAGGCAGACGATGGACGAGAGGACCAGCGACCACAGCGGTACCCGCAGCCCGCCCCTGACCTTGACGTACTGCGAGGGTGGGTTGCTGCGCCAGCTCACGTCACCGCCGTTCTACCGATCGCCCTCGGTACGCCCGCCGAGGTGGCGGGCGAGGAACGGCTCCACGGTCGCGTAGAACCGCTCCCTGTTGCCGGGCTTGACGAGGCCGTGGCCCTCGTCCTCGAAGAGAAGGTACTCGTGGTCGAGGCCTTTCGCGCGCAGCGCGGCGACGATCTGCTCCGCCTCGGCCTGCTTGACCCGCGGGTCGTTGGCTCCCTGGGCGACGAGCACCGGCCGGCGGATGGCGTCGACGCTGTTCAGCGGTGAACGCTCCTCGAGCATGGCCCTCTCGGTCGCGGGGTCGCCGATGCGGGCGTGCAGCTCGGCGATCATCGGCCGCCAGTACTCCGGGACCGAGTCGAGGAGCGTGAGCAGGTTCGACGGGCCGCACATGTCGACGGCACACGCGAACGTCTCCGGCGAGAACGTGACGCCGGCGAGCGCGGCGTATCCGCCGTACGAGCCGCCGTAGACGGCGACGCGCTCACGGTCGACCCAGCCCTGCCCGACGACGTGGTCGACCGTGTCGAGCAGGTCGTCGTGCATGGTGGTGCCCCACTGCCTGTCGCCGGCGTTGGTGAACGCCTTGCCGTACCCGACGGAGCCGCGGAAGTTGACCTGCACCACGGCGTAGCCGCGGTTGGCGAGCCACTGGACCTCGGGATGGAATCCCCAGGAGTCGCGGGCCCACGGACCGCCGTGGACGACCAGCACCGCCGGGAGGTCGCGGCGCTCGGCGCCGAGGGGGAAGGTGACGTACCCGTGCAGGTCGAGCCCGTCGCGTGCCGTGAGCTCGAACGGCTCCATCGGCGCCAGCCGGTAGTCGCGGAGCGCCTCCTTGTGGACGAACAGCGGCGTGATCTCGCCGGTATCGCGGTCGTAGGCGGAGAACTCGGTGGGGCCGTCGGGGCGAGCATGCGAGACGAGCCAGATCCGGTCGGCGCGCTGCGCGCGGTTGATCGACAGCTCGGCGTCGCGATGGGCGCGCAGCCGCTCGACGTCGGCGCGTATCGCCTCGTCGAGGACGACGAGCTCGTCCCTGTCCTTGGCGAACACGGCGAGCTGCGGTGCGAGCGTCTCGGGGTCGAGCACCACGCCGCCGACGTCGTACGTCGGGTCCTCGGCGACCACCACCTCGTCGCCGGTGTCGAGGTCGACCCGGACGAGCCGGGACGCGTTGACCCCGACGGTCGACGTCATCAGCACCGAGCGGCCGTCCCTGGCGAAGGAGTGCACGCCCGTCGCGGCGGTGTCGTCGTGGGCGATCTCGAGGAACGTCCTGAACTCGCCGGAGGCGCCGTCGCGGATCGACACGACCTCGCTGCCGTCGGGGAGCACCGCGATACCGCCGCGGACGGTGAGGTCGGAGTCGACCAGCCAACCGGCGAACCCGGGGTTCTTCTCCACCAGCGTCAGCTCGCCGGTGCGGAGGTCGAGCCGGTGGGCGTCGTGCACCTGCGGGTCGCGGTCGTTGAGGCCGATCAGCATCTCGTGCGGGTGCCAGCGGTTGTGGCCGAGGATCTGCGCCTGCACGCCGGCGCCCGCCGGAGAGAGCTGGCGTTCCTCGCCGGTTTCGAGGTCGACGTCGTACAGCCGCCAGTTCTCGTCGCCGCCGGTGTCCTGGAGGTAGGCGAGGTGCCGGTCGTCGTGGCAGAACCGGAACGTGCGGATACCGCGGTCGCGGTCGGTCGTCACGGGGCGTGGCGGCGTGCTGCCGTCCCGTGGTCCGACCCAGACGTTGAGCACGTCGTCGTCCGGCGCGATGAAGGCGATGCGGCTTCCGTCCGGTGACAGCGTCGGCAGCACCCGGTCGGGGTTGCCGAACAGCACGTCGCGGGGGATCAGGGGCACGGCGTCGTATGGTCGTGGGCTCACGGCACCGAACCTACCTGCGTGGCCCGGGAGTCCGCTGGACGGCTCCGGTGTCGGCGCGGGCGGGCGTAGTAAAGACCTGAACGGATGGTTGGAGATCAGGACATCCCCCTGATGGGGTAAACGGGCTTGGTGTCCCAACCACTCATCAGGAGGATGTCTTGTCCAAGGGTAGTAGTCGCCGGCTGTCTCGTGGGGACCGTCG
>WHST01000090.1 GCA_009379955.1 Streptosporangiales bacterium
CCACCACGACAATGACCGTCGACGCGCCGGGCAAGCTCGTCGTCCAACCACGGTTGTGACTCGCGGCAACGACCGCCCTTGAGAAGCTCGGCGCGTCACCAACACCCCGGCAAGACCTCATTGTTCAGGACTCTCCTAGGGTGTGTAGGTGCTCAGCGTGACCTGTGCGCCCTGCGGGTCGCGCACCACGGCGTAGCTGCTCACCCCGGCGTCGACGACGGGCTGGACGACGGTGCCGCCGAGCTCGACCGCGCGGTCGACGGCCGCGGCGGTGCCGTCGACGGCGAACGTCACGCTCCAGTGCGGCGGGGTCGCGGGGTCGGTGAGTGGCTGCAGCCAGCCGACCGCGTCGGAGAACCCGGCGGGGACGCCGGACTCCGCGTGCCGGGCGCGCAGGCCGGGATCGATCGTCGCGAGGAAGTCGCCGTATCCAGGTCGCCGCCACATCCACGACTCCCCGTAGCCGAAGTCGAGCTTCTCGGTCTCCCAGCCGAACACCGCGGCGTAGAACGCCTCCGCCGCCGCGATGTCGTTGCTGTTGAGGTCGCTCCAGTTCCAGCTGCCCGGTGCGTTGACGAGCTGCGCGCCGGTCCGTCGTCCCGGCTGCCACGCCCGGATGGTCGCGCCCGCGGGGTCCTCGAGGACGGCCATCCGGCCCTGTTCGAAGACGTCCGTCGGCGGGACGAGCACCCGGCCTCCGGCGGTCTCCGCCCGGGTGGCGGTGTCGTCGGCGTCGTCGACCGCGACGTAGGTGTGCCACGCCGTCGGCTCGGGCTCGGGCTCGTCGGGCTGGGAGGCGAGGGCGGCGACGACCAGGCCGTCGAGTCGCGCGATGAAGTAGTGGCCCGGGACGTCGGCCGGAATGCGGTCCTCGAACTCCCAGCCGAACAGACCGCCGTAGAAGCGGGTCGCCGCCGGCGCGTCGGGGAACGCGGCGTCGACCCAGCAGGGGACTCCCGCCGGGTAGTGGTCTCGCTGGAGCATCTCGGTCCTCTCGGTCGCGGGTGACGCCCACCGTACGGACGATTCCGGCCGGTTCCTGTCCTCTGGCGCGGTGTCCTCGAGGCATGCGAACATATGTTCGATATGGATGACGCCACGATCCTGCATGCCGACCTCGACGCGTTCTACGCGTCGGTGGAGCAGCGCGACGACCCGCGCCTGCGCGGCCGTCCGGTCATCGTGGGCGGCGGCGTCGTGCTCGCGGCGAGCTACGCGGCGAAGGCGTACGGCATCCGCACCGCGATGGGCGGGCGCCAGGCGCGCCGGCTGTGCCCGCAGGCCGTCGTCGTCCCGCCGCGGATGTCCGCGTACTCCGAGGCGAGCAAGGCCGTGTTCGAGGTGTTCCGGCACACCACCCCGCTCGTCGAGGGGCTCTCGATCGACGAGGCGTTCCTCGACGTCGCCGGCCTGCGCCGGCTGGTCGGCGAGCCCATCGAGGTCGCGCGACGGCTGCGCAGGGACGTGCTCGAGCAGGTGGGACTGCCGCTGACCGTGGGCGTCGCGCGCACCAAGTTCCTCGCCAAGGTGGCGAGCGGCGTCGGCAAGCCGGACGGCCTCCTCGTCGTGCCGCCGGACAGCGAGCTGGCGTTCCTGCACCGGCTGCCGATCGAGCGCCTGTGGGGCGTCGGTGCGGTGTCCGCGGAGAAGCTGCACGCGCGGGGGATCAGGACCGTCGGCCAGGTGGCAGGGCTCGGCGAGGCCGCGCTCGTGTCGATGCTCGGCCGCGGCGCGGGGCGGCACGTGCACGCGCTGGCGTCCAACCGCGACCCGCGTCCGGTCGAGGTCGGACGCCGTCGCCGGTCGATGGGCTCGCAGCGGGCGATCGGCCGCCGCATCCGCACGCCGGACGAGATCGACACGTTCGTCGTGGGCATCGTCGACCGGCTCGCCCGCCGGCTGCGCAAGGCGCGGCGGGTCTGTCGCACGGTCGTGCTGAGGATGCGGTTCGACGACTTCTCCCGCGCCACCAGGTCGCGCACCATGATCGAGTCGACCGCGCAGACCCGCACGATCCTCGCCGCGGCACGCGTACTGCTGGCCAGGGCCATGCCGATGATCCGGCAACGCGGACTCACGCTCGTCGGCCTCTCGCTGACCAACCTCGACGCCGACGGCACGCTTCAACCGCGGTTGCCCTTCGAGTGCGACCGCTCCGGCGCCCTCGACTCCGCGCTCGACGACGTGCGCGACAGGTACGGCTCGGCGGCCGTCACCCGCGCCGTGCTGCTCGGGCGCGACCCGGGCGTCAGCGTGCCGTTGCTCCCCGACTGAGGGCCGTCATCGGCGCCAGCGCTGCCAGGCGAGGACTCCGAATGCCGGGCCCGCGACGGCGGAGTAGGTGCCGGGCCTGGCAGGACCGAACAGCGCGAGGTCACCCGACAGGGCGAGCGCGACCGCCTGCAATGTGAGGAGCGCGCAGGCGAGCCACGCGAGCGAGGCGAGCAGGCGGCGCGGCCGATGGTCGCCCTGAGTCCTCGCCAGTGTGAGGCCGAGGAACGCCAGCGCCCCGGCCACCAGACTGACCGCGGGCCCGCCGATGAGGTACTCCGACCAGGTGGCGGAGTCGCTGGCTACGAACCCGGCCGTGTAGACGGTCAGGTGCGCCACCGCGAGGCCCGCGGTGGCCGTGGCGGCCAGGTAGCCGGCGAGGGCACCGACGCGCGAGGTCGTCCGTCGGCGGTCGGTGGTGGGCTCGGCTGTCATGTACGGCTCCGTTCACTCGTGCCGACACGGCGCCGGCGGTAGGCGAGGGTGGCGGCAGCGAGGGAGACGCCCCAGACCGCCCAGAGGGGCGCGGCGATCCACGCTCCCCAGTTCTCCGGTGCGGCCGACGGCGTCGCCGGTACGAGTCCGAGCGCCATGCCGAGCAGGCCGCGGGTCAGGGCGAGTCCCGCGGACGCGAGGGTCAGTGCGGCGGCGCCCGCGGGGAGCACCGCCACCAGCGGCGGCACCCGCCGGCGCGCGAGGATCGGCAGCCAGCGGGGGAACACCTCTCCCCACGGCCGCACCAGCCCCAGCGTCAGCAGTGCGCCGACCGCGCACGCGGCGCCGATGACGGCCTCGGTGACCCGAGCGCCGACGGCGGTGTAGGGCGCGATGAAGTCCGCGGATGCGCCGACGTGGATCCCGGCGGCCCAGGCCAGGCGGATGCCGGCGTACGCGAGCGGCGCCGCGATCGCGACGGCCGTCGCCACCGTGCCCCACCTCGCGGACTCGCCGCCTCTCGTCCCTCGGCGCACTCTCGGGCGGGTGCACCTGGTGTGCGCCGTGGCGGCCGCACCGGTGAACAGGCTGCCGACGAGGCAGGCCGCCTGGTTGAGCGTCGGCACGTCGAGCCGGTCGACGTTGCCGTACAGGGCACGGAAGAGGGCGAGCAGGAGCCGGGCGTCGACGACCACGAGGATCGGTGTCGCCGCACACGGCGACGAGGGCGATGGCGAACCCGAGCAGGCTCACCGCCACCAGAACGGGACCCAGGACGTCGACCGGCGCCCGGACGAGCAGCGCGCCCGCGCTCGCGGCCTGCCGGCCCTCCGCGTAGGGCCAACCCCGCCCACCGAGGGTCCAGAACCCGGCGAGTGCTGCGTACGCGGCCCACCAGACGGCCGCGGCGACGGACGTGGAGGTGGCGTGCTGACGGCTCATGGCGTCGAGCATCGCCGGGCGGTGGGGGCATCGGGCAGGTGCCGACTGGCACGGAGGTGCCACGTCTCCGGCACGTCAGTGCGTTCGGCACGAGCACGGGACCGGGGAGACGCCCTAATGTGGACGCGTGCTGTGGGGATTGTGCTGATGGCGCTACTCGGCGCCTACGTCGCCGCGCTGCTCGCGGTCACGGCGGCGGGTCTCTCCTGGTGGAGACGCACCGCCCACCGCACTGTCGCCGTCGGCGCCCTGGCCACGGTCGCCTCCCTCGCCGTGACGTGGGTGTGCGTCGCCTCCGGTACCGCCGGCGTGGCCGTCAACCTGCCGGGGCTCGTCGAGACCGCGGGCCTCCTCGCGGTCCAGGTCGTCCTGGTCCGTCGCGCCGACGCGTCCCGCTGCCTCCTCGTGGGCGTCCCGCTGGTACTGGCCGTGGCGGCGATGCTTGCCCGGACGCTTCCGGTGCCGCTGTCCGCGGGCGCAGTGGCGATGTGCGCCTTCTGGGGCCTGCTCGCCGTCGCGGCCGCCGGTGTGGGCGGAGCGTTGCGCCAGCTCGACGCACGCCGCGTCCGCGCCGCCGCCGCGGACCGGCATGCGCACCGATTGGCCCTGGCGTCGGACCTGCACGACTTCGTGGCGCACGAGGTGAGCGGCATGCTGTTCCAGGCGCAGGCCGCGCGTTCGGTCGCGGAGGCCGACCCTGCCGCGGCCGTGGCCGCGCTCGCCAGGATCGAGAGCGCGGGACAGCGTGCCCTGTCGACCCTCGACCGGACCGTCCATATGCTTCGCGAGGACGACCGCGGGCATGACGTCGACGGCATCAGGGCCCTGGCCGCGAGGTTCTCGGCGGCAGGCCCGACCGAGGTCGGGGTGCACGTCGACGACGGGGTCGACGAGCCACCGGGCACACCCGGTCGCAGCGCCCTGGCGGCGGGCTACCGGCTGGTGGCCGAGGCGCTGACCAACGTGCGCAGGCATGCCTCCTCCGCAACGTCGGTCGCCGTCGCGGTCGAGCTGACGGAGCGCGACGACGTGCCCGCGATCGTGTTCTCGGTGACCGACGACGCCGAGACCCCCCGAGGCATCGACACCGAGGTGACCGGTCCCCGCCGAGACGGCGGGTCGGGCCTGGCGGCCCTGGCCCGGAGGATCGAGGAGCTCGGCGGGACGATGCGGGCGGGCCCGCGTACGGGCGGCGGGTGGCGGGTCGAGGGCGTCGTCCCCTGGCCGGCGCGGGACGGGGAGCGACGAAGCGGGCGCGTGGGCCGATGAGCATCCGGGTGCTCATCGCCGACGACCAGGAGGACCTGCGCAGCGGATACCGGATGGTCATCGACGCCCAGCCGGACATGCACGTCGTCGGCGAGGCGGCTGACGGGCGGGCGGCGGTGAGCATTGCCCGCCGGATACGACCGGACGTCGTGATCGCCGACATCCGCATGCCGCACCTCGACGGTCTCGAGGTCACGCGGCAGCTCGCCGGAGCCGGTGTCGCCGACCCGCTGCGCGTCGTCGTCGTGACCACGTTCGATCTCGACGAGTACGTGCACGCGGCCCTGCACAACGGCGCGTGCGGGTTCCTGCTCAAGAGGTCAGGTCCAGGCCTCCTCGTCGAGGCGATCAGGGCGGCGGTGGAAGGGGACACGCTGATCAGTCCGCAACTGACCGTGCGGCTGCTCCGTCACCTCGCGCCACCGCACCCGGTGTCGTCGGCATCCGCCGGGCTCACCCCACGGGAGGCACATATCGCGCGACTCGTCGCGCGCGGCATGACCAACGGTGAGATCGGCGAGGAGATGCACCTCGCCGCGGGAACGGTGAAGAACCACGTCGCGAGGATCATCGGGAAGCTCGGTGTCGCGAACCGGGTCGGCGTCGCCCTCGCGATGAGGGACGGTACCTAACCGTCCAGGACGCGGTCGAGCTGGTTCCTGAGCTGACGCGCGGCCTCCCTGTCCTCGGGAGAGACGGCGAAGTCCTCCGGGTCGTAGTAGTCGAGCGTGAGCGGTGCCTCGACCGTGACGGTCTGCGTCGAGCCGCCTGCGATCGATGCCTCCACCTGGATGTAGCGGATGTCCACTCCGTCGGCGAGTTCGCTGTAGGAACCGTTCAGCCAGGCGTCGAGCTCATCCCTCAGGTCGCGCGCCTCGTCGACGTAGTCCTCGTCGAGCGGTTGGGACGGGTTGGCCCGCTGGAGCCGGGCCGCCTCGGCGAGGGTGCCGAGACCGGCCGCTGCGGCCAGGCTGGTCGGATCCAGGGCGTAGTCCTCGATGATGTCGGCGAGGTCGGAGTCGTCCACGCCGGGCCCGAGCGGAAGCATGCTGGTAGGCCCGTCGAGGTCGGGGATGCGGTCGTCGGGGTCCATCCCGCTGTATCCCTCGTACAGGATGGTGCCGATGCCGAGGGGAATGACGATCCGTCTGCCCAGGGCGTCGACGACGGTCTTGCCGTCCGGTGCCTCGGTGAGGATGTCGACGCCGACGCCGTTCAGGATCCCGTCCCAGAACGCGTCGCTCTCCGAGGTGATCTCGCCTCCCCAGGAGCTGGCCGGTGTGTCGGCCCACAGGTCCCTGACCCACTCCGCCAGGTCCACGTTCGCGTGCGCGAGGGCGACCATCGCCGTGTTGTACGCGAGGGCCCGCGGGCTGGCGTTCCCGCGGAAGGCCGGGCAGGTGTTGATGATGCGGGTGAGCAACGCCGTGGCGGTGAGGTCGGCGCTCCTGGCGTATTCGAGGAGCGCCTGTGCGCGGAAGGTCAGTTCGGGATCCTCGAGGCGCGCCGTCATGTCGGGCGGCGTGTACGAGTACGAGCCCTCCGATCCGAGCGCCGGCGACTCGTCGAGCTTGACGTACTCGAGGGTGCCCTCCTCGTCGAGCCGCCAGATGTCGTACTTCGCGGTGGCGTCGGCCTCGACGGACGTCAGCTCCCTCTGGGCCGAGGTGATCGCGGAGTACAGGCCGTCCATGGCGGCCTTGCCCGCCCGCATCTGCAGCGTCGAGATCCGCAGGGCGAGCGAGTTGGTGCCAGTGACGGTGACGGCCTGCGGCTGGCCCTCTCCAGACCAGGCCTGGCCCCCCGCGATGACCCGCGCGACGTCGCTGTCGAAGTACTCCGAGGCGTTGGCGACGTACGGCTCAGCGGCATGGAACCCGAACGAGAGGAACTGGGCCGGGTCGATCACGCGCAGCGAGGAGACGGTGAGAGTCACGAGGTCACTCCACGGGGTTGAATATCGGCAGGGTGACGGTCGGGAGGTCGCGTGTCGGCCCGGTGAAGATGTCGACCACGTCCACGTCGGTGGTGGACGTCACGGCGGCGGTGCGACGGATCTTGCCGCTCAACGCGTCCATGACCCTGCTGGCGTCCTCGAACGCCTGCTGCCACGTGGCGATGCACACCGTCGCGGCGTCCGCCGCCTGCATCGCGCTCATGCGTGCCGCGCCGGGCTTGCCCTCGGCGTCGGCGAAGGCGTCCTTCGCCACGTCGACCTGGGCGAGCACCGTGGAGTCGCAGGCGCTGCTGACCGACAGCAGTCGTCCCGGATGAACCGTGATATCGGGCATTCCCCTCACCTCCGTGCTCGAGTGTCCCGAGCCGGTGTCGCGGTGGGGTGACGCCGCCGTACGGAGTCCGTCATCGTTGTGTGCGAGCTCTGTAAGGACGGACGGGGACCGGTCGTCGCCGACGCAAGCATGCCGCTATCACCGTGCAACTCCTCGCCGGTTTCCTTGGCCGCAAGAGGACGCGGCGGTGAGGTGGAGGCCGTGGACGTCTCCGCATCGGGGGCCGGAACGGGGCGCATGATCGGGGAGCTGGAGATCCGGGTGCTCGGCCCGGTGGAGGCGCGGCGCGGGGGAAGGCCGGTGCCGCTCGCGACGGGCAGACAGCGCACCCTGCTCGCGGTGCTCGCCATGTCGGCCGGTGAGGTCCTGTCGGCGGAGACCATCGGTGACCGGATCTGGGGCGAGGTCCTCCCGGTGCACCTGCGGCGCAGCGTGCAGACGCTCGTCACGCGGCTGCGGCAGGCCGTCGGTTCGGACGCCGTCGCGACCGCGCCGCACGGATACCGGCTCACGGTCGAGCCCGGGTGCGTGGACGCCGCGCGCTTCCTGCGGCTCGTCGAGCCCGCGCCCGTCGTCCGGTCCGTCGCCGACGAGAGGGCAGACCTGGTGCGGGCGCTGGCGCTGTGGCGCGGTGCCCCGTTCGAGGGCGTCAACTCGGACTGGCTCCGTGGTGTCGAGGCGCCGCGACTCCTCGAGCGTCAGCTCGCGGTGGTCGAGCGGCGGATCGACCTCGACCTCGCCGCGGGCAGACACGCCGAGCTGGTGACCGAGCTGGGCGACCTGACCAACCGGCACCCGTTGCGGGAGTCGCTGTGGTGCCGGCTCCTCGAGGCGCTCGACCGGTGTGGCAGGCAGGCCGAGGTGCTCGAGCGTTACGAGGCCGTCCGCGGCACGCTGCGCGACGAGCTGGGTGCCGACCCCGGTCCCGGGCTGCGCGCCATCCATGCCCGGCTGCTCTCCAGGACGCTCGCCGAGCCGGTGCAGACGATCGTCCCGCGGCAGCTCCCTCCTGATGTCCCCCGGTTCACCGGCCGCGAGGACGAGGTCGAGGCGCTCGACGCCCTGCTGCCGGCGAGCGCGGAGACGCCGGTGCCGATGATCGCAACGGTGCACGGCGCCGGCGGCATGGGGAAGTCGGCCCTCGCGGTGCACTGGGCGCATCGCGTCGGTGACCTGTTCCCCGACGGTCAGCTCTACCTCGATCTGCGGGGTCACGGCCCCGGCCCGCCGGTCGAGCCCGCCGACGCGTTGCTCGCGCTGCTGCGCGGGCTCGGAGTCGCCGACGACCGGATCCCGGGTGGGCTCGACGCGCGCAGCGCACAGTTCCGCAGCCTGCTCGCCGAACGCCGCATGCTCGTGGTGCTCGACGACGCGCGCGACGCCGACCAGGTGCGGCCGCTGCTCGTCGGGTCGCGATGCCTCGTCCTCGTCACGAGTCGCCGCCAGCTGCGCGGGCTCGTCGCGAGAGAGGGCGCGCACCGGATCGCGCTGGGACCGCTCGCGCCCGCCGCGTCGGTGGCGCTGCTCGCCGCCACGCTCGGTCCATACGGTGTGGCGTACGACAGCGCCCAGCTCGCCGAGCTCGCGCGGCTCTGCGGGCACCTGCCGCTCGCCCTCGGGCTCGCCGGCGAGCACGCCACCCGCCAGCCGACCGGCCTCGCCTCGTTCATCGCGGAGCTGCGGCATCGAGCCGATCGCCTGGACCTGCTCGAGGTGGGCGCGGAGCGCGGCACGCGGGTGCGCGACGCCGTCGCCTGGTCGTACCGGGAGCTCGCGCCACGGGACGCGCGGACGTTCCGGCTGCTCGGCCGGTACCCGCGTACCCGGATCAGCCGGACGGCGGCCGCCGCGCTGGTCGGCGTGAGCTCCGCCGAGGTGCGCCTGTCGCTCGACCGCCTGCTCGACGTGCACCTGGTCGACGAACTAGGACCGGGGAGCTACGAGATCCACGAGCTGTTCCAGCTGTACGCCGCGGAGCTCGCCGCACGCGTCGACGGGGGAGGGTCGGCGCCGCTACTCGGCGAGGTCGTCTAACGCTTCCTTGGCCGCGCGCTGCTGCTTGCGCGCGTCGTCGGCGGCGCGGGTGGCGGCGGTGGACCGGTCGCGGGCGCGGCGCGCCTCGGTGTCGGCCCTGTTCCGCACCTCGCGCGCCTCGCGCAGCTCGGCGTTCAGCTCCTCGACCCGCGCGGACGCCTGGGCGAGACGTTCGTCGGCGTCCTCGGCGGCCGCCAGCCGTTCGTCCGCCGTGCGCTCGGCGGCGTCGGCGGCCCCCGTGGCCTCGTCGAGCTTCCGGCGGGCGCGGGCGACGCGGTCGGTGTCGTTCGCGTCCTCCTCGGCGCGCTTCTTCGCAGCGGCCCGCTCGCGTCGCTTGGTGTCGATCGACGCCGGAGCCGGCATCGGCGCCGACCCGAACCCGAAGGTGGTCTCGACCTGGACCGCGGTCGCCAGCCGTCCGCCGCTGACGGCCTCGGCGGCGGACGGGTCGACGAGCGCGGCCTGCAGGGTGCCCTCCAACTCCTGGAGGACGCTCTCGCTCACGGGTTGGCCGAGCTCGGTGGCGAGTGCGCGGGCCGCCGGGAGGAGGCGGTCGATGAGCTGACGGCGCTGCCGCGTCAACGAGCGCAGCTCGTCGCCGGAGAGGTTCGTCTGTGCCTCACGCAGGGCATCGCCGAGGTCTGCGAGCTCGGCGATCTCGTCCTGCCGGTGCCGTACGAGCATGTTCGCGAGCCAGGCACTGCTCGACGGCTTGCGCAGCTTCTTGATCGCGGCGGCCGTCTCGCGGTCGCCGTCGGCCCGCACCTCGGCCGCGCGCCCGTCGCGCGCGGCGATGAAGTCGCCGGCAGGCAGCGCGTACAGCTCGTCGGCCACGTCGTCGACGCGGGACGCCGTCATGGTCGTGCCCCGCCGAGCGGGATCGGTGTCGCGATCACCCGCCTATGGTGCCACCGGCAGGCGATGGTCACCACGACCGCGGTGGTCACGATGCGTGATTCCGTTATCACGCAACGGATCCAGCACCTGTCGTTCGCCAGGTCGCCACCCCCGCGTCGATCGACGTGGCGGGCCACCGTCACCTCGCCCGCCTGGTCTTGACCGGTACCCCCAGTGCCGACCCAGACAGGTGCGATCCATGACCGGACCCCTCGACCGTTCACTCTCTCGCCGCCGCTTCGTCACCCTCGCCGGTACCGTCGTCACCGGCGCCGCCGCCGGTGCGTTGGTGCCGTCCTGGGCACAGGCGGCGCCCAGCGTCGCGGCACCCACGCTGCCCGACGGTCTCTTCACGCTCGGCGTCGCGTCCGGTGACCCGCTGCCGGACGGCGTCGTGCTGTGGACCAGGCTCGCGCCCGACCCGCTCGCCGGCGGCGGCATGCCGGCGCGCTCCGTCCCCGTGCAGTGGCAGGTCGCGCGGGACCGGCGGTTCAGGCAGATCGTCAAGAACGGCACCGCACGTGCCGAGCCGGAGTCGGGCCACTCCGTGCACGTCGACGTCCGCGGCCTCGCGTCGGACGCGGAGTACTTCTACCGGTTCAAGGCGGGCTCGGACCTCAGCGTCATCGGGCGGACGCGCACGGCGCCGCGCATGGACAGCAACGGTCGGGTGCAGTTCGCCTTCACGTCCTGCCAGAACTGGCAGGACGGGTACTTCACCGCGTACGACCACCTCGCCGAAGAGGATTTCGCGTTCGTCGCGTTCCTCGGCGACTACATCTACGAGAGCGCACCGGCGACGTCGGGCTACGTCCGGCAGCACGAGGGAACGGGCGAGCCGATCACGCTCGAGCAGTACCGCAACAGGCACGCGCAGTACCGCACGGACCGCAGCCTGCGGAAGGCGCACGCCGCGCTCCCGTGGGTGGTGACGTGGGACGACCACGAGCTCGACAACAACTGGGCCGACGACGTCCCACAGGACCCCGACGCCCAGACGCCCGAGGCGTTCCGCGCTCGGCGGATCGCGGCGTTCCAGGCGTACTACGAGCACATGCCGCTGCGTCGCTCGGCCGCACCCGTGGGGCCGGACATGCGGCTGTACCGGGGGCTGTCGTTCGGCCGGACGGTGCGGCTCTCCGTCCTCGACACGAGGCAGTACCGCAGCGACCAGCCGGCAACCCTCGAGGAGGCGGAGAGCCCCGGCCGGTCGATCACCGGGACGGCGCAGGAGCGCTGGCTGCTGCACCGGCTGACGGGGAGGTCGACGTGGAACGTCGTCGCCAACCAGGTGATGATCGCGCAGAACGACCGCCTCGCGGGGCCCGGGGCGACGTTCGACTTCGACAACTGGGACGGCTACCGTGCCCAGCGCCGCCGGCTGCTGTCGACGCTCGGCGAGGCGGGCGTCGACAACACGGTGTTCGTGACGGGCGACCGGCACGCGTCCTGGGTCTGCGACCTCAAGCCCGACTTCGACGACCCCGAGTCGCCGGTGGTCGGCGCCGAGCTGACCGGCACGTCGATCACGTCGGGCGGCAACCCGGACACCGCGGCCTTCCACGCGACGTACGACCCGATCAAGGCCGAGAGCCCGCACTGGAAGTTCATCGACAACCAGCGCGGGTACATGGCGTGCGACGCGACCGGGACGGCGCTGACGACGGAGCTGAAGGTGGTGTCGACCGTGACGCAACCAGGGGGCACGGCGTCGACGTACGCGCGGTTCGTCGTGACGTCGGGCCGGCCCGGTGTCGAGGTCGACTACGTGGCGCCGCGGCCCGCGGTGGTGCTGCGCGGTCGGCCGGAGATGGGGCCGGCGGGCCCGCTCCCGCTCGACAAGGGCCATGGCGACACCGAGCGCTGAGCCCGGTGGCACACCCGGTCAGGACCGGGACCGGGGTCAGGTCGATCGCGGGCCGCTGCCCCGCAGGTACCTGAACGTGGACGGGAGGACGGACAGCACGACGACCGCGGCCGCGCCGACCAGGCCGACGGCGTTCACGGCCGTGCCGAGGTCGAGCGGTGGCACGGAGTCGAGGATGAGCAGCAGCCAGCCGTAGTACGCGAGGTAGGCGAGAAGCGGCACGGCTCCGCCGACGGCCATCAGGACCGCTCCGGCGACCTTGCGCGCGATCGCCGTGCCGGCGCCGGTGAGCAGCAGTGCGCAGCTGAGCACATCCGAGGTGACCAGTGCCCAGGTCACCGCGGACATCTCGTTCCAGATGCCGTTGCGGACGTAGAGGAACACCGTCACCAGCACCACGAGAACCGCGAGGATCGCGGCCACCACGGTCGTGGCGCCGCTCGCCCGGCGCGGCGCCGCCCGAACCGGGCCGAACGGCGGACCGGGGGCGAACGGCGGACCGGACGCGGACGGCGGTGCGGGCGGCGGCCACCCGGCTCGGCCGTCCCCCGGCGGTGGGACGTTCACGGTGCCTCCCTGCGGTGCGTGGGGTCGGTCGCGTTCAGCGTAGGTGCTCGATGCCCGCCGGAGGCGGCATCAGCGGGCGTCTGTTTGGGGTCCCCGGTCGTGGTGTCAGCCACTGCTGGGGTCCCCAACGGTGGTGCTGGCCCCTGTCGGGGTCCCCAGCGGTGGTGCTGGCCCCTGCTGGGGTTCCCAGCCGGGAACGGTCACCCTGCGGCCGCCTGCTCCTCATCCGGTGTTCGGCCGCCGGTCGCCGCCCTACGGTGAGATCGCCGAGGACCGGGGTGGCGTCGCTGGTGGAAAGGCCCAGATGGAAGCAGCGAAGAGTACGCGGTGGATGCTGGTCGGAGTCGTGACCGTCCTGCTCGTCACGATTGGCGGAGTCGTCGGCGGACGTGCCACGCTCGGTGCCGTGCCGTCCGACGAGGGAGGACCCGTGGCCGAGTCGAAGGAGCACGCGAAGCCGCTCGTGCTCGGCCACCGCGGGGCCGCCGGGTACCGGCCGGAGCACACGCGCGGGTCGTACGACCTCGCGGCGCGGATGGGTGCCGACTACATCGAGCCCGACCTCGTCTCGACGAAGGACCACGTTCTCGTCGCGCGGCACGAGAACGACATCACTGCGACGACCGACGTGTCGGAGCACCCCGAGTTCGCGTCACGCAAGACCACGAAGACGATCGACGGCACCGAGATCACCGGCTGGTTCACCGAGGACTTCACCCTCGCCGAGCTGAAGACGCTGCGCGCCAAGGAGCGCATCCCCGACCTGCGGCAGGAGAACACCCTCTACGACGGCCGCTACGAGGTGCTCACCCTGCAGGAGGTCTTCGACCTCCGCGAGCGGCTGGAGCGCGAGCTGCACCGACCGATCGGCCTGCTGCCCGAGCTGAAGCACTCGACGTACTTCAGCACGATCGGGCTCGACCTCGAGTCGGCGTTCGTCGAGACGCTGCGCAAGAACCACCTCGACTCCTCGCGGTCGCGGGTGACCGTGCAGTCGTTCGAGGTCACCAACCTGCGCGAGCTCAAGGAGAAATGGCGCATCCGCATCCCGACCGTGTTCAACACGAGCGTCAAGGGCAGGCCGTACGACTTCGTCGTCTCCGGCGATCCGCGCACGTACGCCGACCTGACGAAGCCCGCCGAGCTGCGCAGGCTGGCGCGGTTCGTCGACATCCTCGGACCGGAGAAGCAGCAGGTGATCCCGCTGCGCGCCGACGGCACGCTGGGGGAGCCGACGTCGCTGGTGAAGGACGCCCACCGGGCCGGCATCCAGGTGATGCCGTACACCTTCCGCGCCGAGAACTCGTTCCTGCCGAAGGACTACCAGGTGGGCGACGATCCGTCGGCGTACGGCCGCGCGATCGACGAGCAGCGGGCGTACCTCGACACCGGCATCGACGGCCTGTGGTGCGACCAGCCCGACATCTGCCTGGTCACCAGGGACGGCCGACCCTAGGCAGCCGGCACCGGCGGACTAGACGAGATATATCGCGAGCGGTACGCTGCTCGCGATATATCTCGTTGTTCCTCGGGAGGTGGCGTCATGGACGGACTTCGGGTGGCGGTCGTCGGCGGTGGTCTGGCCGGGCCGCTGCTGGTGCAGGGTTTGCTCGGAGCGGGTGTCGAGGCGACGCTGTGCGAGCGGGATGCCGGGGTCGCCGTGCGCGGGCAGGGGTTTCGCATCCATCTCGCACCGGAGGGTGACCTCGCATTGCGGCGGTGCCTGCCGCCGCACCTGTACCGGCTCGCCCGCGCGACGACGCCGACCCCCGGCGCCGGGGTCACGATCTTCGACTCCGACCTCAACGTCCTCAACCGGATCACCGACTTCGACGTCGCCGATCCGGAGCACGGCGAGCACCTCGTCGTGGACCGGATGGTGCTGCGGCAGATCCTCACCGCCGGGCTCGGCGACACCGTCAGTTACGGCAGGACGTGCACCGGGTACGACGAGCTGCCAGACGGCGGGGTGCGGGTCCTCTTCGCCGACGGCTCGGCGGTCGAGGCCGACCTGCTCGTCGCCGCGGACGGTTCCGGATCGGTGGTGCGCCGCCAGTTCCTGCCGCACGCCCAGGTGATCGACGCCGGGCTGGTCTCGGTCTACGGCAAGGTGCCGCTCGACGATGAGGTCCGCGCCCTGGTGCCGCCGTACGCGCTCGACGGGTTCTCCGCTGTCATCGGCGGCGACCGGTCGTTGCCGCTGGCCGGCGTCGAGTACGCCAGCGACCCGAATGACGCCGCGGCCGAACTGGCGCCCGGTCTCACGTTCGACGACACCAGGGACTACGTGATGTGGGTGCTCGTCACGCCGGCAGCGGAGGTAGCGTCGGCCGGGCAGGACGGGCGTGCGCTGGTCGACGTCGCGCGCAAGGCGGTCGCCGACTGGCACCCGTCGCTCGGGGCGGTGCTCGACCATGCCGATCCGACCACGGTGCGGTCGTCCCCGATCCGCACCGCCGTGCCGCTTGAGCACTGGGAGACCGGCCCGGTGACGTTGGTCGGCGACGCGATCCACTGCATGGTCCCCGCGGGCATCGGCGCCGCGGTCGCGCTGCGCGACGCCGCGGAGCTGACCGAGCGGCTGACCGACGTCGTCCGCGGTGGGTGCACCCTCCGCGAGGCGGTGCACGCGTACGAGGTCGAGATGCTCCGGTACGGCTTCGAGGCCGTCGCGGCGTCGCAGCAGACGCACCGGCTCACGCAGTAGCGTTCACATCGTCCGACGAAATCATTGACGATTTCGTCGGACGATGCCAGGCTGAGCGGCATGACGCAGCCGACGGCGGGGGAGATCGCGTACCAGCGGCTGCGCGACGCCCTGAAGAGCGGCCGGTACGCGCCGGGCCAGCGACTCGTCGAGCCCGACGTCATCGCGGAGCTCGACGTCACCCGCATGGCGCTGCGCGAGGCGTTCGCGCGGCTCGAGCACGAGGGTCTCGTCGACCGGCAGGCGAACCGTGGCGCCGCGGTCCGGCTGCTGTCGGTCGACGAGGCGGTCGAGGTCCTCGAGATCCGCGCCGTGCTCGAAGGGCTGGCGGCCAGGCACGCGGCCGTCCACGCCACCGACGCCGACGTCGCTGCGTTGCAGGAGACCGTCGTCGCGTTCGAGCAGGCACTCGCGGCTGCCGACCTCGCCGAGTGCGGTGCGGCGCAGGCGCGACTGCACGAGATCGTCACCACCCTCTCGCGGCGGCCGACCGCCGCGCGGCTCGCCGACATGCTGAGCGCGCAGAGCGCCCAGACGCGACTGCGCACGCTCCTCGTCGGCGGCAGGCTGCGTGAGTCCCTCGACGAGCACAAGGCGATCGTCGCGGCGATCGCGGCACACGACTCGGACCGGGCCGAGCTCGAGATGCGCGCACACCTGGCCCATGTCACCCAGACGGCGTCCGCAGCCCTGTGACGTACGCCCACCCGTCGAACAGGAGGCTCCCGTGATTCCGGCGGAGTTCAGATACGTACGCCCGGCGACGCTGGCCGACGCGCTGCGGTTGCTGCGCGACGAGCCCGACGCCCGCCCGCTCGCGGGCGGGCAGAGCCTGCTCACCCTGCTGAAGACGAGGGTGGTGCGGCCGGCGCTCGTCGTCGACCTCGGCGCGCTGACGGAGCTGCGTGAGCTGCGTCGCGACGACGACACGTTCACGGTCGGCGCCATGGTCACCATGGCGACACTGGCGCGCGACGACGCCGTCCGTGAGTCGGCGTCGATCCTGCCGCGCACGCTGACGCACGTCGCCGACGTGCAGGTGCGCAACCGCGGCACGCTCGGTGGGTCGCTCGCGTACGGCGACCCGGCGGGTGACCTGGCCGGTGCCGCGATCGCGGCCGGGGCGTCGGTGCGTGTCGTGTCGGCGGACGGTGAGCGCGTCGTGCCCGTCGCCGAGCTGTACGCCGGTCCGTTCGCGACGGTGCTCGCACCGGGCGAGCTCGTCGCCGAGATCCTGGTCCCACGCCATGACGGCGCGCGCACGGCGTACCACGCGATCGCCCGCCGGCCGGCAGACCCGACGCTCGCCGGTGTCGCCGTCGTCGCGCGGTTCGACGGCGACACGGTCGCCGACGTCGGCCTCGGCCTGGTGGGTCTCGCCGACCGCCCGCTGGCGGCGGTTACGACAGCGGGAGCGCTGCGCGGCAACGCCCTCACGCCCGACACGGTCGCCGCGGCCGTCACGGCGCTCGCCGGCGAGATCGCGCCGGTCGACAGCACCGCGGGCTCGGCGCGCTACCGCCGAGCGATCGCCCCGGCGGCGCTGGAACGCGCGCTGCGCGACGTCGAGCAGGACAGGGAGATGGCGAAGGCATGAGCGAGCGCAGGAGCTCGACGAGCACGACAGAGGTAGGGGCCGCGATTCGGTCGGCAGCGTCGACGACCTCGTCGCGGCGCCTGCCGGAGTCGGGTGAGGAGGCGGGCGCGTCATGAGTAGCGAACAGCACGAGACCGTCGCGGTCGACGTGAACGGTAAGCGCGTCGAGGCGAGCGTGCCGGTGCGCAAGCTGCTGGTCCACTTCCTACGGGAGCAGGCGGGACGTACCGGCGTGCACGTCGGCTGCGACACCGGCAACTGCGGCGCCTGCACCGTTCTCCTCGACGGGCAGCCGGTGAAGTCCTGCATGATGCTGGCCGTCCAGGCGTCCGGCGCGCAGGTCACGACGGTCGACGGGCTCGACGCGCCGTGCGTGCCGGCGCTGCGCAAGGCGTTCACCGAGCACGGCGCGATCCAGTGCGGGTACTGCACACCCGGCATGCTCACCAACGCGTGCGCGCTGCTGCGTGACACGACGGCACCCGACGAGGACGAGATCCGCGCGGCGCTCAAGGGCAACCTCTGCATGTGCACCGGGTACCAGCAGATCGTCGACGCGATCTCCTCTGTTTCGAACGACGATGAGGCGGTCTCGCGATGAAGATCTATGACCCCGAGCGCGTCCTCGCCGCTCGCAACTGGGTGGGCCACCGCGCGCCGCGCAAGGAGGACGCCCGCCACATGTACGGGCGGGCGAGGTTCCTCGACGACCTGCCGTTCGACGGCGGCACCATTGCGATCCTGCGCAGCCCGCACCCGCACGCGCGCATCGTGTCGGTCGACACCTCGCGCGCGCTCGCCGACCCGCGCGTGCTCGCGGTCGTGACCGGAGCGGATGTGCGCGACGAGACGAGCCCCGTCGCGTCCCGTTCGGTCACCGCGCCCGTCACGCAGTACGTCATGGCCGTCGACAAGGTGCGGTGGGTCGGCGAGCCGGTCGCCGCCGTCGCCGCGGTCGACCCGTTCGCCGCGCGCGACGCGCTCGACCTGATCGATGTCGAGTACGAGCCGCTGCCCTCGGTCGCGGGCATCGACGAGGCGCTCGCGGACGACGCGCCGCGCATCTACGACGACATCGACACCAACGTCCTCGTGCACGACGAGATCGCGCATGGCCCGATGGACCAGGCGTTCGACGACGCGGCGTTCGTGATCCGCGAGACGTACCGGGTGGGCAGGTTCAGCTCCACGCCGCTCGAGCCGTACGCCCTCACCGTGTCGTACGACCCGCGCACCGGGGAGTACGACGTCTACGCCAACGACCAGCAGCCCGCGCGGTCGATCGGCAACATCACCAAGGCGCTCGGCGTGCCGACGGCGAGCGTGCGGCTGTCGGTGCCCGACAGCGGCGGCTCGTTCGGCATCAAGCTCGCGGTCTGGCCGTACGTCCTCATCGGCTGCCTGCTCGCCAAGCGCGTCGACCGGCCGCTCAAGTGGATCCAGACGCGCACCGAGCACATGCTCGGCGGCACGCACACCCCCGACGTCGAGATGGATATGGAGCTGCCCGTCAGCGCGGACGGCAAGATCCTCGCGATGCGGCTGCGGAGCAGGGAGAACGACGGCGCGTTCATCCACACGGCGGGCATCTACGGGCTCATCAAGTTCGCCACCGCCGTCGGCCCGTACACGATCGGTGCCGCGAGCATCGACCTGATGAGCGTGGTGACCAACCGCGGTCCGGTGGTGCAGAACCGCGGTGTGGGCAAGCCGGCGATGACGTTCGCGCTCGAACGCTCGGTCGACCGCGCGGCGCGGCGGCTCGGTATCGACCCCGCCGAGTTCCGCATGCGCAACCTCGTGCCGAGCGAGGCGATGCCGTACACGACGCCCGCCGGCGAGATCTACGAGAGCGGCGACTACCCGGAGACGCTGCGGCGTGCGCTCGTGCTCGGGCAGTACGACGAGTTCCGCGCTCGGCAGGAGGCCGCGCGCGCCGAGGGCCGGCTGATCGGCATCGGCCTGTCCGCGGGCATCGAGCCCGGCACGTCCAACATCGGGTACTACTCGCTGCTCAAGGGCACGACGGACTACAACGGCAGCTCGGAGGGCGCGGTCGTCGGCATCGAGGTCGACGGCAGGGTGACCGTGCGGACGGGCTCGGTCGACACCGGTCAGGGCCACGAGACCACGATCTGCCAGGTCGTCGCCGACATGCTCGGCATCACGCCCGACGACATCAGCTTCGACACGTTCTTCGACTCGACCCGCTCGCCGTACACAGGCCAGTCGGGCGCGTACTCCAACCGCTTCAACGACGTCGAGGTCGGCGCGGTCATCACGGCGACCGAGCGCGTACGGAACAAGGTCTTCACGCTCGCCGCGTACCTGCTCGACGCGAAGGAGTCCGACCTCGTCCTCGACGCCGGCGCCGTCCGCGTCGGAGGCGACGCCTCGCGCACGGTCTCGTTCTCCGACCTGGCGAAGGTCGCGTACAACAAGGTCGTGCTGCTGCCGCCGGACATGGAGCCCGGCCTGCGGATCATGGCGTACTACCGCAACCCGATGGCCAAGCCGCCGAACCGCGGCGACTTCAACGTCCAGCTCACGCACTCCAACTCGGTGCACGTGGTGGTCGTCGAGGTCGACAAGGGCACCGGCATGCTCGACTTCCTCAAGTACGCGATCGTGCACGACTGCGGACGCCAGCTGAACCCCACCGTGGTCGAGGGCATGGCGATCGGCTCGACGGTGCACGGCATCGGCGCCGCGCTGCTGGAGGAGTTCCAGTACGACGATGCGGCCAACCCGCTCGCCACGTCGTTCCAGACGTACCTGAAGCCGGTCGCGCAGACCGTGCCGCGCATCGAGCTCGGCCACCTCGAGACGCCGTGCCCGTACACGCTGCTCGGCACGAAGGCGACCGGCGAGGGCGGATCGATCACCTCGCTCGCGGCGATCGCCGGCGCGATCGAGGACGCGCTGGTGCCGTACGGCGTGCAGGTCAATGCGCTGCCGGTCACGCCGGAGCAGATCCTCGAGGGGATCCACCGTGGCGCCCGCGACTGACCCCTGCGTCGACGCCCACGCCCACCTGGTGCCGCCGGCGCTCGTCGACGCGATCGAGCGGTCGTCCGCGAAGCTGCCCAGCGTCGGTGTGCACCGCGACGATGCCACCGTCACGCTGACGCTGCCCGGGCTCGGCACGCCGCGGCCGATCCCGCCGGTGCTGCTGGACCGCGCGCGCTCGCACGCGTGGATGGACGACCAGGGCATCGACGTGCAGGTCGTCGGCGTGTGGGCCGACCTGTTCGGTTACGGCCTGCCCGCGGGCGAGGCGGCGTACTGGCACCGGCTGCTCAACGACCTGCTGCAGGAGGAGGCCGCGGCGTCGGGACGCATGGTGCCGCTCGCGACGCTGCCGCTGCAGGACACCGCGCTCGCGATCAGTGAGCTCGAACGCGTGCTCGCCGCCGGCTATCGGGGCGTGACGATCGGCTGCTCCGCGGGCGCCGACGAGCTCGACGCCGACCGCCTCGACGAGCTGTGGGCGGCGCTCGCCGAGCACCGGGTGCCCGTCGTGATGCACCCCGGATTCCACGCCGGCGACCCGCGCACGCGGGTGTACGGCATGCCCAACACGCTCGGCCGCGCGTACGACACCGACGTCGCGGTGGCACGGCTGCTCTACTCCGGACGGCTCGCCGGGCACCCCGGACTGCGGATCCTGCTGATGCACGGCGGGGGAGCGGTGCCGTACCTGTGGGGACGCCTGCAGCGCAACCACGCGCTCGATCCCGGCGGTCTCGCCGACCCCGCCACCGGGATCGACGCGCTGTGGTTCGACAGCATCGTCTACCGCGAGCGCGCGCTGTCGTACCTGCTCGACTTCGCCGGCGCGGACCGCGTGCTGCTCGGCTCCGACTACCCGTTCCCGATCATGGATCCCGAGCCACTGCGCGTGGTCCGCGACCTCGACCCCGCGCCCGACGTGCGGCAGCGGATCTGCTCGGGCAACGCCCATGCCTTCTTCGGTCTCCCGACCCCGGCCTGAACAGAGGAACTCCATATGACGTCCGAAGCCAGTCCCACACGTGAGGTGCTCACCGTCGGCGACGCCCGGGTGGTGATCGAACGACCGCGCGGCACCGAGGCGACCGCCGTGCAGGTCGTGTCCGGCGGCGAGCGCCTCATCTACTTCGACACGGCCGACGACCGGATCCAGCCCGCCAACTACGACAAGCCCGACGGTGCCCCGCTGCGCGTGCTCGACTCCGAGGCTGCGAAGGTGGACGTGTCGAAGCGCAGCGTCCACGACATGGGCTTCTGGCACCGCAGCGCCGACCACTCCGAGGTCATCATCTGCGTGAAGGGCGCGCTGCGGTGGGAGACCGAGCTCGGCGTCCACACGCTGCTGCCTGGCCAGGTGCTGTGCATCCCCCGCGGTGTCGCGCACCGGTCGGCGTTGTGCGAGCAGTCCGGTGAGGAGAACGTCCTCATCGAGGTGAAGGTCAAGGACGACCTCACCTACGTCGGCCCCGAGGAGGATGCCCAGGCATGAGCAGTACGCAGGTCGACGTCGTCGTCGACCACGTGGACTGGCTGGTCACGGTCGACGAGGACAGGCGCGTCATCCGCGACGCGGCAGTCGCGATCGACGGCGGCCGGTTCGTCGCCGTCGGCAAGAGCGACGAGGTGACCGCCGCGTACGAGGGACGGCAGGTCGTCGACGGCCACCACGCCGTGGCGACACCCGGACTCATCGACGGGCACCTGCACTCGTCGTTCCAGCTGTCCCGCGGCCTCGCCGACGAGGCGAACGCGCGCGAGTTCCTGATCGCGCGGATGTACCCGTACGAGGCCGCGCTGACGCCCGACGACGTGGAGCTGAGCGCTCGCCTCGCCGCGCGCGAGATGCTGCTGTCCGGCACGACGTGCTTCGTCGACCCGGGCAACAACCACCCCGACCGCACGGTCGCGGGGGTGGCGCCGTCCGGCATCCGCGTGGTCGTCGCGCGCAGCGCCTTCGACCTCGGCGACTCGGCGTTCGGTTCGGTGCCGTCGTCGATGGTCTCGACGCCGGACTCCGCGGCGAAGGAGGCCGAGGCGCTGGTCGACCGCTTCCACGGCGAGTACGACGGCCGCGTGCGCGCGTCGGTGTCGTTCCGCGGGCTCAACAACTCCAGCGACGAGCTGATCACGACGCTTCGCGACGTCGCCGCCGACCGTGAGGTGCTGCTGCAGACCCACGCCTGCTTCAGCTACTCGACGCACGACGCGTCCGTCGCGAAGTTCGGCCTTCCCGAGATCGCGCGGCTGCGCGAGCTCGACGCGCTCGGGCCGCGGACCCTGCTCGTGCACGGCGGCTGGCTCGAGCCCGAGGAGGTGGCGATCCTCCAGGAGCACTGGGCGAGCATCGTCGCCGCGCCGACGTCGAGCATGCACAACGGCTACGGCAACATCCGGGTGGGCGTGCTGCCCGAGCTGATGGAGCTCGGCGTCAACGTCGGCCTCGGCAGTGACCACGCGTGCTCGGGACCCGTAGACCTCGTCAGGGAGATGTTCCTCGTGGCGTGCGGCCACAAGGAGGTGCGGGTCAACCCGCGGGTGATGCCGCCCGAGCGCGCGCTGGAGATGGCGACGGTCAACGGTGCGCACGCGGTCGACCAGGCCGGCGTGCTCGGCTCGATCGAGGTGGGCAAGCAGGCCGACCTCGTGCTGTTCGACACCGACGACCCGAGCTGGCAGCCGTTGTACAACCCGGTGTCGAACCTCGTGTACTCGGCGACCGGGCGCACGACGAAGCACGTGCTCGTCGGCGGCGAGCTCGTCGTCGAGGACGGCCGGCTGACCAGGGTCGACGAGGACGAGCTGCTGTCCGACGTACGAGCGGGCGCCGCGTCGCTGTACGACCGCCTCGACGGCGAGAAGCTGGTCCGCGGGCGCTGGCCCGTCAGCTGACGGCTCACTCCTCCGGCAACCCCTTGCCGCGCCTCGCGTACAACGCGAGCACCTGCTCGCGGGGGATGACGCCGCAGCGTTCCGCCCACCCCTCGTACGCGGTGGTCATCGACGCGACGCGGCCGGGATGCTCGGCGGCGAGGTCGTGCAGCTCCGTTCGGTCGGCTGCGACGTCGTACAGCTCCCAGTCCTTCGCGTGCTTGCGGAGGACCTTCCACCGGCCCTGGCGGACGCCGGCGTTACCTTCGTGCTCCCAGAACAGCGGACGTTCGCCGTCGACGTCCTCACCACGCAACGCGGGCAGCATGCTGCGGCCCTCCGCCTGAGGCACCAGCTCTCCCGCGCGTTCCGACGGGTACGCGGCGCCGGCGACGTCGAGCAGCGTCGGCAGCACGTCGACGAGCTGGTACGGCGTGTGGCAAAGGCGGCGCGGCTGGCCGAGCCCTGCCGGCCAGTGCACGAGGAACGGCGTCGCGATGCCGCCCTCGTGCACCCAGTGCTTGTACTCGCGGAACGGCGCGTTCGACAGGTTCGCCCAGCCGCGGCCGTAGCTCGCGTACGTGTGCTCGGGCCCGGGCATCACCTCGCTGGTGTTGCCTGGCACGACCGGCACGCCGGCTCGGGTGTGCTCGTGCATCGGCACGAAGCTCGTGACGAACTCCTTCACCGACTCCGGTGGCATCTCCTCGGCGCAACCGCCGTTGTCGGAGAGGAACACGAACAGCGTGTTGTCGAGCCGGCCGAGGCGGTCGAGGGTGTCGAGGACGCGACCGATGCCGGCGTCCATCCGCGTGACCTGCGCGGCGTACACCTCCATCCGGCGTGCCTGCCACTCCTTGTCCGCCGTGTCGTCCCACGCCTCGACGCGCGGGTCGCGGTCGCTGAGCGGCCAGGCCTCGTCGAGGATTCCCTCGTTGACCAGACGGTCGAGGCGCTTGCGGCGCAGGACGTCCCAGCCCTCGTCGAAACGTCCGCGGTAGCGCGCGATGTCGTCCTCGTGCGCATGCAGCGGCCAGTGCGGCGCGGTGTACGCGAGGTACAGGAACAGTGGGTCGTCACCTCGGCGCTCGTGGTGGTCGGCGACGAAGCCGCATGCGTTGTCGCTGATCGCGTCGGTGTAGAAGAACTCGGGGTCGAGTGCCTCCTCCTCGACGTTCCGCTCGTCGCGGACAAGAGTGCGCGGCTGGTAGAAGCTGCCCGCGCCCTCGAGCGTTCCGTAGACGCGGTCGAACCCGCGGCGGGCCGGCCAGGCGGGGTTGGGATTCTCCATGTCCGAGGCGAGGTGCCACTTGCCCGACAGGTACGTGCCGTAGCCCGCGGCGCCGAGTGCCTCGGCCGCGGTGACGCAGCGCTCGGAGAGGTTGCCGGGGTAGCCGTCCGGGGTGTCGTCGAAGTTGAGGATGCCGACGCCGACCTGGTGCGGGTGCAGGCCAGTCATCAGCGAGGCGCGGGACGGGGTGCAGCGTGGCGAGTTGTAGAACTGGGTGAGGCGGGTGCCCGCCCGTGCCAGCCGGTCGAGGTTCGGCGTGTCGATCTCGCCGCCGTAGCAGCCGATGTCCGAGAAGCCCATGTCGTCGGCGAGGACGAGGACGATGTCCGGACGCGGGTCGGGCACGGGGCCTCCTGTTCTGGTGTGGACGTGTGGACGTTCAGGCGCGGTCGGGCACGTTCTGGTCGATCTCGTCGAGGCTGTGCTTGTGCGTCTCCGGCAGGAAGATCAGCGAGACGATCGAGATGAGTGCCATCGCGACGACGTACACGGCGACGGGCCACGATGATCCGCTGAACTGCGTGACGAGTGCGGTGCAGACGAGCGGGGCGATCGCGCCGCTCGGCAGCACACCGATCTGGTAGACGACCGACATGCCGCTGTAGCGCACGCGGGTCGGGAAGATCTCGGCGAACAGTGCGCCCTCGGGCCCGTACATGCCGCAGGCCGCGATGCCCCAGCCGACGACCACGGCGAGCGCGATGAGCGCCGGCGTCGCGGTGTCGACGAGCGCGAAGATGGGGAACGCCGACACGGCGGCGAGGATCGCGCCGGCCATGAAGACCGGCCGCCGACCGATCCTGTCGGACAGGCGTCCCGCGAGGAGCACGACCGCGAACCCGACGATCGCCGCGATGACGAGACTGTCGAGCACGATGTGCTGCTTCAGCTTCAGCACCTCGACCGTGTACGTGACGAGGAAAGCGTTGTAGACGTTGAAGGTGACGCTCTCGCTGATCCGCGCGCCCATGCCGAGCAAGGTGATCCGCGGGTGCTTGCGGATGACCTCGAACAGCGGCACCCGGGCGCGGTCGTCGTTCTCCTTCAGCCGCTGGAACGCGGGCGGCTCGCTGATCCGCAGCCGGATGAACAGGCCGATGACGACGAGCACGATGCTGATGAGGAATGGGATGCGCCAGCCGCCTTCGGCGAGCGCGTTGTCACCGAACGAGCTCACGGCACTGACCGACAGCGTGGCCAGCAGCAGGCCGACGGGCACGCCGAGCTGCGGCCAGCTGCTGAACCAGCCACGGCGATTGCGCGGCGCGTGCTCGACGCAGAGCAGGATCGCGCCGCCCCACTCGCCGCCGAGCCCGATGCCCTGCAGCATGCGCAGCAGCAGGAGGACCAGCGGCGCGGCCACGCCGATCTGGGCGTACGTCGGCAGCAGGCCCATACCGAACGTCGACAGGCCCATGATCATCATCGTGATGACGAGCATCTTCTTGCGGCCGAGCCGGTCGCCGAGGTGGCCGAAGACCACGCCGCCGAGCGGGCGGGTGATGAAGCCCGCGGCGAACGTCGCGAACGCCACGAGCGTGCCCACGAGCGGGTCGAAGGTCGGGAAGAACTGCTTGTTGAAGACCAGCGCCGCCATCGTGCCGTAGAGGAAGAAGTCGTACCACTCCACCACGGTGCCGATGAGGCTGGCGGCCGCGACCTGGCGGATCGACGTCTCCATCGAGCCGGTGCCCGTGCCTGTCTGCGAGCGCACCCTCGCAGTCCCTCCGCCGTGGGCCTCGACGCGTCCCGCTTGCGGTCTGACCCGTTGAGTGGGACACTGACATCATCTAGCGGGACATCGTGGGCCGGGTCGGCGCTGCGCGTCAACCCTCGGGAGGGCAGTCGGGTGAGCGAGCTGTTGCGACGGGCGGTCGACATTCTCGAGGTGCTGCGCGTCCGCGACGCCGGCCTGAGCATCCGCGAGGTGGCCGTCGAGGTCGGCCTGCCGAAGAGCACCGTGCAGCGTCTGCTGCGCGACCTCGTCGAGACCGACATGGCCGCGCAGGACGCGGTGACCCGCAGGTACCGGCTCGGTCCGCGCACCCTCGCCCTGGGCACGGCGTACCAGCGGCGCCTCGACGTCCGCACCGTGGCGCTGCCGTACCTGACCCGACTGCGCGACGAGCTCGGCGAGACGATGGGACTGTCGGTGGTGCTCAGTGAGGAGCTCATGCACCTCGACCAGGTAGAGAGCGCCTCGCGACTGCGCGCCACGTTCGAGGTCGGCCGCCCGCTGCCACTGTGGAGCGGCGCCCCGAGTCGGGTGCTGATGGCCGACCTGCCGGACGACGAGGTACGCCGCATCGTGTCGGACCGGCGCAAGGTCGACGTGCGCCCGGTCAAGCCGCTCGGTCCCGACGCGCTGGTCGCGGCCGTCGCGGCGGCCAGGGAGCGGGGACATGCGATGGCGTTCGAGGAGACGATCGCGGGGGTGAACACGCTCTCGGTCCCCGTGCGGGGTCATGCGGGGCGGGTGGTGGCGGCTCTCTCGACCACGGCGCCTAGTAGTCGGTTCGGGGAGGCGGCCATGGAGGATGCGGTTCCTCGGCTCGTTGCGGCGGCCTCTTTGATTTCTGGGGAGCTCGGATCGCGGTGATTTGACGGCTCCTGTGGGGCCGCTGTCTGTTGGGTCCGCTGCCTCACCCATTGACCACCCTGGACGCCGCTCGCCTCGAACGCCGTTTACCAGCACGCCCTAGTTGTGATGTCCAGGCACGTTGGTCAGTCGGCTGATCGGTGGGTGTCCTCCGATTGCGCTGTGGGCTCGGTGGTGATTGTAGGTGTGGAGCCAGTCTGGGAGGGCGGCTCGGCGTTCGGTTTCTGAGCTGTAGAAGCGGGCGTAGGCCAGCTGAGGCGCTTCAAGGTCCGACACGTCACCGGCTGGATCATGCGCGACCCCGACAACCTCGACGCGGACGAGCGGGTCAAGCTCAAAGACGCCCGGGCGCGCTGCCCGCACCTGGACGCCCTCGCCGGCCACGTCGCCGAGTTCGCGAAGATGGTCACCGG
>WHST01000091.1 GCA_009379955.1 Streptosporangiales bacterium
AACCACGTGATCGTCGATCAACACGTACAGTGCGGTCAGGAGGGTGTTCAGATCTTTGCTCACACATCGAACATGAACACCCTCCCCCACATCCACGGCCACGACGCGCCCAGGCCCTTCAAGGAATCACTCATCTAGGCTACGAGACGTGGACCGGAAGAGAACCCGGTGACGCAGTCGTCGGCTCGAACGCGCGGACCCTAGGCTACGAGACGTGGACCGGAAGAGAACCGCCACGATCCGCCGGCTCGAACGCGCAAGCGGCGAGCTGGCCACGACCGCGATCGGGCGCATGGAGCAGAACCTGCCGTGGTTCGCCGCCATGTCCGCGGAGGACCGCTCGTGGGTCGGTCTGGTCGCGCAGGCGGGCATCGCGTCGTTCATCGAGTGGCTGCGGCATCCCGAACGCCACCAGCGGGTGTTCGGCGAGGTCTTCGGCACGGCGCCGCGCGAGCTCGCCAGGAAGGTCAGCCTGCAGCAGACCGTCGAACTGGTCCGCGCGACCCACGAGCTGGTCGAGTCGTCCGTCGACCGACTCGCCGCGCCGGGCGACGAGGCGGGCCTGCGGGAGGCGCTGCTCGTCTACTCCAGGGAGATCGCGTTCGCCTCTGCCCAGGTGTACGCCCAGGCGGCGGAGGCACGCGGCGCCTGGGACGCCAGGCTCGAGGCGCTCGTCGTCGACGCCGTGCTCCGCGGCGAGGCGGACGAGACGATCGCGTCCCGCGCCTCCGCCCTGGGCTGGCGGGCGTCCGACCGCATCGTCGTCGTGGTCGGCGGGCGTCCCGACCTCGAACCGGAGACCGCCGTCGACAACGTGCACCGCCGCGCGCGGCACGCGCACGTCGAGGCCCTGGCCGGCGTGCAGAGCGACCACCTCACCATCGTCCTCGGCGGAGTCGACGACCCGAAGACCGCCGCCACGGAGTTCGCCGACGAGTTCGGCAAGGGCGCGGTGATCGTCGGGCCCGTCGTGTCCGACCTGCGCTCGGCCGTACGGTCCGCGCGCGAGGCCTTCGCCGCCGAGCACGCGGCCGCCGCCTGGCCGGACGCCCCGCGGCCGGTGCTCTCCGCCGACCTCCTCCCCGAGCGCGCCCTCGACGGCGACGCCGACGCACGCGAGCGCCTGGTGCACGAGATCTACGCCCCGCTCTCCCGGAACACCGTGCTCCTCGACACCGTGTCCGCCTACCTCGACCAGGGCGGTTCGCTGGAGGCCTGCGCCCGCGCGCTGTTCGTCCACCCCAACACCGTGCGGTACCGGCTGCGCCGGGTGAACGAGGTCGCCGGCTGCTCCGCCACGTCTCCACGCGGCGCCTTCACCCTCCGCCTGGCCCTGGCCATCGGCCGCCTCACCGACTGACCGGCGATCGTCACGTGCCGGTCAAGGCGGCGCCACGGATCGGCCAATGGGTGGCATTCGCCACATCACCCGGTGTCCGGACGACGGCGTCGCTGCGTGACCTCGCCGAGTGCTTTGTAGGAGTCCTACAATAGTTTGACGTCCAACTTCGTTCGGGACGGTAGCCACAGCGGGCACCTCGGGACGGCAGGGTGGAGCAATGCTCGTTCTCGTCGCACCCGGGCAGGGTGCCCAGACGCCTGGCTTCCTGACCCCGTGGCTCGAGTTCCCCGGGTTCCGTGAGCGGCTGGCGTGGCTGGGCGCCTGCGCCGACCTCGACCTCGAGCACTTCGGCACCGAGGCGGGCGCCGACGAGATCCGCGACACCGCGGTCACCCAACCGCTGCTCGTCGCGTCCGGCCTGGTTTCCGCGCTCGCGCTCTTCCCGCATCCCGTCGACGCGTTCCGCCGCATCGGCGCCGTCGCCGGGCACAGTGTCGGCGAGATCGCCGCGGCCGCCGGCGCCGGGGTCATCTCCGCGGAGCAGGCGATGGTGTTCGTCCGCGAACGCGGCCGGGCCATGTCCGCGGCAGCCGAGGGCGAGGCCACGAGCATGCTCGCCGTCCTCGGCGGCGACGAGGAGGCCGTGCTGGCGAAGCTCGCCGACTACGACCTCACGCCGGCGAACGTCAACGGCGCGGGGCAGATCGTCGCGGCGGGCGCAGTCGACGCGCTGGAGAAGCTCAAGGCCGACCCGCCCGAGGGGGCACGGCTGCGGCCGCTGCAGGTCGCGGGCGCGTTCCATACCTCCTACATGGCCGGCGCCGTCGAAGGGCTCCGCGCCCTGGCCGCCGCGGTCACCACCCGCGACCCCCGCACCCGCGTCATCTCCAACCGCGACGGCAGCGTCGTGCACAGCGGCGCCGAGATGCTCGGCCGCCTCGTCGACCAGGTCGCGCTGCCGGTGCGGTGGGACCTCGTGATGCGGACGATGAAGGACCTCGGCGTCACCGCCGTCATCGAGATGCCGCCGGCGGGCACGCTCACCGGACTGGTCCGCCGCGCGCTGCCCGGCGTCGAGACCCTCGCGCTCAAGACCCCGGACGACCTCGACGCGGCCAGGCGTCTCGTCGAGGAGCACGGCGAGGCCAGCCCCTTGGAGAACCAGCCGACCTGGCGGCTCGTCGTCGCTCCGCAGGCGGGCACGATCCGCCGCGGCGATGCCGCTCCCGGCACCGCGCTGCCGACCGGTGGCGAGGTCGCCACCCTCGTCACGCGACGCGACGAACACCCGATCACCACGCGCCACGGCGGCACCCTCGTCGAGTGGCTCGTCGAGGACGGCGACCCGGTCTCGCCGGGCCAGCCGCTGGTCCGCCTGCACCCGGAAGGTTCGCTATGAAGTCGACGACTCCCGTCCCCGGCGCACGCATCCTGGCGCTCGGCGAGTACCGCCCCGCGCGCGTCGTCACCAACGACGAGGTCGCGCCGCAGATCGACTCCAGCGACGAGTGGATCCGCAGCCACACCGGCATCGTGACGCGCAGGTGGGCCGACACCGAGACCGTCGCCGACATGGCGACGGCCGCCGGCGAGAAGGCGCTCGCGAAGGCCGGCGTCGACCCCGCGGACGTCGACCTGGTCATCGTGGCGAACTGCACGCACCACATGCAGACGCCGGGCGCGAGCAGCGAGGTGGAGGAGCGCCTCGGCCTGGTCAAGGCCGGCGCGATGGACCTGAACGCGGCCTGCGCCGGCTTCGCGTACACGCTCGCCGTCGCGAACGACATGATCCGCGCCGGCACCGCGACGTACGTGCTGGTGATCGGTGCGGAACGCTTCCGCGAGATCATCGACCCGTACGACAGGACGATGGCGATGCTGTGGGGCGACGGTGCGGGCGCGGCCCTGGTCGGCCCGTCGGACGAGCCAGGCATCGGGCCGGTCGCCTGGGGAAGCGACGGCGGCCGGATCGAGACGGTTCAGCAGGAGCCGAACTACATCGAGGTCTTCCACGCTGCGCAGGAGGGCAAGTCGCTGCCGCCGACGGCGCTGCGCATGCAGGGTCCGAGCGTGTTCCGCTGGGCCAGCTACGAGATGGTCCCCGTCGCCAAGAAGGCACTCGAGCTGGCCGGCGTCGAGCCGGAGGAGCTCTCCGCGTTCGTGCCGCACCAGGCCAACGTCCGCATCATCGACGTGCTGGCCCGCGGTCTCAAACTGCCGGACTCCGTCGTCGTCGCCAAGGACATCGAGGGTCAGGGCAACACGTCGTCCGCGTCGATCCCGCTCGCGTTGCACGCGTTGCTGGAGCGCGGTGAGGTGGAGAGCGGGTCCCCCGCGCTCTTCATCGGGTTCGGCGCCGGCCTCACCTACGCGGCGCAGGTGGCCCTGATCCCCTGACCGTTCAGTGGGACGATACGAGACCGGCACCCGCAGGAGCGGCGTGCGATGAAGACAAGGAGCACAGGTCCATGGCAACTGAGCAGGAGATCCTCGACGGCCTCGCCGAGATCGTCAACGAGGTGGCAGGCGTGCCGGCCGAGGACGTCCAGGCCGACAAGAGCTTCACCGACGACCTCGACATCGACTCGCTCTCCATGGTCGAGGTCGTCGTCGCCGCCGAGGAGAAGTTCGGCGTCAAGATCCCTGACGACGACGTGAAGAACCTCCGCACCGTCCAGGACGCCGTGAGCTACATCAAGCAGGCCAGCTGATTCATGACCGAAGCGAAGAAGCTCGACGAGCGAACCGGAGGTAGGTGTCGCGACGCAGCGGTTCACGAGACCAGCGTGTCGCGGCTCCTGCCGGAGGTTCGTGAGGAGGCGGTCGCGCGATGAGCACGCAGCGAAGGAGCTCGACGAGCGAACCGGAGGTGGGGGTCGCGATGCAGCCGGTTCACGAGACCAGGTTGTCGCGGCGCCTGCCGGAGGTTCGTGAGGAGGCGGTCGCGCAATGAGCATGAAGCGTGAGGAGGCGGTCGCGCGATGAGCACCGAACCGAGACGTGTCGTCGTCACCGGGATGGGAGCGTTCTCCCCTCTCGGTGCCGACGTGGACTCCACCTGGCAGGGCATGCTCGCCGGGCGGTCCGGCATCGTCGCGCTCGAGGACGAGCAGTTCGCCGACCTGCCGGCGCGGATCGCCGGCAGGGTCGCGACGGAGCCCACCGAGGTCCTCGACCGGGTCGAGGCGCGCAAGCTCGACCGGTCGGCGCAGTTCGCGCTGATCGTCGCGCGCGAGGCGTGGAAGTCGGCAGGCGAGCCCGACATCGAGCCGGAGCGCCGCGGCGTCGTGATGGCCACCGGCATCGGCGGTCTCACGACCCTGTTGACGCAGTACGACAACCTGCGCGAGAAGGGCCCGCGGCGGGTCAGCCCGCACACCGTGCCCATGCTCATGCCGAACGGCCCCGCGGGCACCATCGGCCTGGAGCTGAAGGCGCGCGCCGGCGTGCATGTGCCCGTGAGCGCCTGTGCGTCCGGCGCGGAGGCGATCGCGAACGGCTACGACATGGTCAGGAACGGCCGTGCCGACGTCGTCGTCGCGGGTGGCACCGAGGCGGTCATCCACCCGCTGCCGCTCGCCGCGTTCGCGAACATGATGGCGCTGTCGAAGCGCAACGACGAGCCGCAGCGCGCGTCCCGTCCGTTCGACAAGGCCCGCGACGGCTTCGTCATGGGCGAGGGTTCCGCGGCCGTGGTGCTCGAGACACTCGAGTCCGCACAGCGACGCGGCGCGACGATCTACGCGGAGGTGCTCGGCTACGGCATGAGCAACGACGCGCATCACATCGCGCAGCCCGAGCCGGAGGGCAACGGCATCCGCCGCGCGATCGGTGCCGTGCTGACCAACGCCGGGATCGAGCCCGCGGACGTGCGACACATCAATGCGCACGCGACGTCCACCCCGCTCGGCGACATCGCGGAGGCCATCGCGATCAGGGCGACGCTCGGCGACGAGGCGACCGACAACCTGGTCGTCACCGCACCGAAGTCGTTGTTCGGCCACCTGCTCGGCGCGGCCGGTGCGATCGAGTCGATGTCGACCGTGCTGGCACTCCACCACCGCGTGGTGCCGCCGACGATCAACCTCGACGATCCCGACGACGAGGTGCCGCTCGACATCGCGACCGAACCACGTGAGCTGCCCGGCGGCGACCTCGTGGCGTTCAACAACGCGTTCGGCTTCGGCGGCGCCAACGTCGTCGTGGCCTTCGGCACGTACGCCTGACCCGGAAGGATCCTGGATGACGGTGACGGACAAGCCGACCGCGCACGCCGAGGTGGACCTGCGTGACCCGCGGGTGCGGCTGGCCAGGCTCTTCGATCCGGGCACGCTCGAGCTCGTCGGCGAGGAGGACGACAGCGGCTTCCTCGTCGGCCGGGGCGTCGTGGACGGCGCGACCGCGATCGCGTTCGCCAGCGACGCCCGGCTGCAGGGCGGGGCGATGAGCAGCGCGGGCTGCACACGCGTGGTCGAGGCGTACACGATGGCCGTCACCGAGAGGGTGCCGATCATCGGCCTGTGGCACTCCGGCGGCGCGCGGCTGCGCGAGGGCGTCGAGAGCCTCGACGCGGTCGGCCGGGTGTTCCACGCCATGACGCTCGCGTCCGGCAAGGTGCCGCAGATCTCGCTCGTCCTCGGTCCCGCCGCCGGCGGCGCCGCGTACGGACCCGCCCTCACCGACTTCGTGGTGCTGAGCAGCAGTGGCGGGCGCATCTTCGTCACCGGACCCGACGTCGTCCGCAGCGTCACCGGCGAGGATGTCGACATGCTGCGGCTCGGCGGGCCCGAGCCGCACGGCCGGCGCAGTGGCGTCGTCCACGTCGTCGCCGCCGACGACGACGAGGCGTACGCGCGCACGCGGTTGCTGGCGTCACTCCTCGGCTCGCAGGGCGCGCTCGGCGAGGTGTTCGACCGGGAGATCGGCGACCTGCTGCCCGACAACGTCAAGCGCGCGTACGACGTGCACCCGCTGGTCGACGGCATCCTCGACGGGCCGGGACTCGAGCTGCACCCGAAGTGGGCGCCCAACATCGTCACGACGCTCGGCCGACTCGGCGGGCGCACGGTCGGCGTCGTCGCGAACAACCCGATGCGCCTCGGTGGCTGCCTCGACGCCGTGAGCGCGGAGAAGGCGGCGCGGTTCGTGCGCACCTGCGACGCGTTCGGCGTGCCACTCGTCGTGCTCGTCGACGTCCCCGGCTACCTGCCCGGCGTCGGCCAGGAGTGGGACGGCATCGTCCGCCGCGGCGCCAAGCTGCTGCACGCGTTCTCCGAGTGCACCGTGCCGCGCGTGACGCTGGTGACCCGCAAGGCGTACGGCGGCGCGTACATCGCGATGAACTCCCGCGCCCTCGGTGCCACCAGGGTCTTCGCCTGGCCGACGGCCGAGATCGCGGTGATGGGCGCCGTCGCGGCGATCCGCGTCCTGCACCGGCGCCGGCTCGCCGAGGTGCCAGAGGACCAGCTCGCGCAGGTCGAGCAGGAGCTGGCCGAGGAGCACGAACGCATCGCCGGCGGCATCGAGCGTGCCCGCTCGATCGGCGTCGTCGACGAGGTCATCGACCCGGCCAAGACCAGGTCGGCGATCGCCCGAGCCATCGCCGACGCCCCGCAGGGCGGCGGCAGCCACGGCAACATCCCCCTCTAGCGTCCAGACTTGTGCGTGCAGGGCACGTCACCGCCGCCGAACCCGTGAGGGGCACCCTCACCGTGCCAGAACGCGGTGAGGGTGCCCCTCACGGGTTCGCCACGGACACCCGCGCTCAGCTCGACGCCGCAGCATCGGCTCACATCGCGGCGTGCAGCCAGCGCACCGACGCGCCGTCGCCCGCGTACCTGAACGACTCGAGCTCGGAGTCCCACGGTGTGCCGAGCAGGCGGTCGATCTCGTGCTGCAGCGTCGTGCGTCCGTCACCGGTCGCCACGACGGCTGCGCGCAGGCGGTGCTCGGAGACGAGGATGTCTCCCTCGACGCCGGTCACGCCGGCGAACATGCCGAGCGTCGGGGTCCACATGAAGCGGGAGCCGTCACAGTCCTCACTGGGATCCTCGGTGACCTCGAACCGGACGCGGTCCCAGCCGCGCATCGCCGAGGCGATGAGCGCGGCAGTGCCGGCGCGGCCCTCCCAGCAGACCTCGGCCCGCAGCGTGCCAGGGGAGGCCAGCTGCGGCGCCCAGTCGAGGGAAACGCGGACGCCGAGTACGCCCGACGCCGCCCACTCGACATGTGGGCTCAACGCGGGCGGCGCCGAGTGGACGTACAGCACGCCACGTGCGGTCACAGCTGCCTCCTTCTGCCGGCGAGAGACGCCTTCCCCAGCGGTCCCACCAGAAGGTGTGGCAACGGTGCTGCGCCCATTGTGCCCCACGAGTCGCATGCGCACCAAGCAGCACGGCGTGTACGCGCGCGGCGTCCGGACAAACCCACGCGACGTAATGTGGCATGGTCGCTGGTCGAATTTGCCGCGACACGCCCGCTTTAGCTGGATTATGGCCTGCGTTTCTTTGCGACCCGTCCCATGAGCCGGCAGAACCCGGCCAGGACGAGCGCCACCACGGGCAGCCATGACGCGCGATCGAGCAGCCAGTCGGGGCCTGACGGCACACCGCGCAGGCCGGGCGCCGCCACCAGCGCACCGCCCGCGAGGACGACGAGAAGTAATGCGCTTTGATGCCACAGGAACACGGGCAGTGCCCAGGCATTCGCCCGCGCGACGAATCCCCGGACCGCAGGCAGGTCGACGACCCGCGCCAGGCGCGGACGGACGAGGAGGAACGCACCGATCTGCGCCACCGCCAGGGCCACCGCGACGAGCGTGGGTGGGCTGAGGTTCGACTCCCCCGCGCCCGTCACGCCGACGGCCGTCGCCGGGTATCCCAGGGCGCCGACGAGCACCACTGCGGCGGCGATGCCGGCGACGAGCAACGCCACGGGTCCCCGGCGACGCAGCGACGGTCGCGCGTACGTCCACATGCCCAGCTGGTACGGGATCACCCAGGCGGCGAGCACCGCGACGGCGCGGACGAGCTCGACGACGGGCGACGGCACCGCCGCGCCGAGCCAGTCGGGACCGAACCGCACGCCGTCGTCGAAGGCGACGACGGCGACCGGCAGCACGACGACGAGCCGTCGGGCGCGACGTCCGCCGGCTCGCAGCAGCGGCGCGGCCGCGGTGAGCGCGACGTACACGGCGAGGAACCACAGCGGGCTGACCGCGAGCTCGCCGACCACCCGGAGCGTGTCGGTCGACACGCCCGCGACGAACAGGACCGCGAGCAACACGGCCCAGAACACCGCGAGCTGCGCCACGGCGGCCAGCAGCCGGAGCAGGCGAGCGCGCAGCCACGGCACGTACGAGCGTGCGCGGTCCCAGCTCGCGGCCGCACCGAACCCGCCGGCGAAGAAGAACAGCCCGAGCGTCTGCAGCAGCCACGTGACCGGCCACAGGTGCGGGAGGTGGCGCAACGGGCTGTCGACGCTCACCCCACCGTCGCCGGGGACGAGCGCGGTGACCAGCCAGTGGCCGACGACCACGCCGAGCATCGCCAGCACGCGCACGGCGTCGACTGTCCGGTCCCGGTCCGCACGGACCGGCGTGGCGGCGGGCTGCGGTGTCCTCGTCAGCGTGGTCAACGCCGGCTCCCGGCGAGTCGGGCGGCCGAGGGGTCGCCGGTGGCGATCCGCGCGAAGCTGCGCAGCGTGTCGCTGCCGTGCGTGAAGTAGCCCCCGTGACCCGGCACCCCGGCGGCGTCGAGGACGCGTGCGCCGAACGACGGGGCCGTCGGGTCGACGCCGTGACCGAGGTCGCCGACGCGCACGTGCGGGACGAAGCGGATCCAGTCGGAGTCGGCGCGTGCCGCCCACACCCGCACATCCGGGCCGAAGGCCGACGCCCTGTCGTGCCGGACGCCGGGGCTCCCGTACACGACGACGTCCGACACGCGGCCCGCCAGCGGGGTGAGCCCGCACACCACCGAGCCGTAGCTGTGGCAGAACAGGCTCACCGGCGCGCCGGTACGCGTCCGCAGGGTGTCGAGGTAGCGGTCGAGCCGGTGCGCACCCTCCGCGGCGGGACCGCCGCGGGCGACCTCGACACCGAAGCCGGACGGCGCCGGGTAGTCGGCCCACGCCACGACGGCGACGCGGACGTCGGGCCGGACGCGCAGCGCCTCGGCGCGCAACGCCCGCGCCATGCCGAGCACCTGGTTGGGCGCGCCGAGATGCGACGGGTCGATCCCCATGCCCGGGACCAGCACGGCGACATGCTCAGCCGTGCGCAGGTCACCGAGGACGACGACAGGCCCGCGAGGTCGGACGCCGGCCCCGTCCGCCGGTCCCGCGGCCGACGCCCACCCCGCCGGGGCCAGCACGGCCGTGAGCAACGCGCCCGCGACGACCCCCGCGAGGACCATCCGCAGCAAGCCCATCCGTTCCTCCGCCCGGTCGCGGTCCCGTTGGACCGACCGACGGGACCGTACGGACGAAGTGCCTGCGCGCGCGTCACACCGGAGTGCTCACTGCCGGTGCTGCCGGAGTAGCCCCACGACGGTGCGGGGTTACGAGCCGGGCTGGACGACGCCCGTCTCGTAGGCGAGGACGACGGCCTGGGCGCGGTCGCGGAGACCGAGCTTTCCGAAGATGCGGCCGATGTGGGTCTTGACGGTCTGCTCGGCGAGGACGAGACGCTCGGCGATCTGGGTGTTGGACAGGCCGCGGGCGATGAGCGCGAGCACCTCGAGCTCCCGCGCGGTAAGCGCGTTCAGCTCGAGCGACGCCGGGCGCGAGGGTGGCCGGTTGCGGACGAACTGCTCGATCAACCGGCGGGTGACCGACGGCGCGAGCAGCGCGTCGCCCGCCGCGACGATGCGGACGGCGGCGACGAGGTCGGCCGGCGGGGCGTCCTTCAGCAGGAAGCCGCTGGCGCCGACGCGCAGCGCCTCGTACACGTAGTCGTCGACGTCGAACGTGGTGAGCATGAGCACCTTCGGCCGGTGCTCGACGCCCTTCGGCGGGTCGAGCAGTGCCGAGGCGGCCTCGAGGCCGTCCATCTCGGGCATGCGGACGTCCATCAGCACGACGTCGGGGTGGAGCCGGCGCGAGGCCTCGACGGCGGCACGGCCGTCGGCGGCGTCGCCGACGACCTCGATGTCGTCCTGCGCCGACAGCAGCGCGGCGAAGCCGCCGCGCACCATCGCCTGGTCGTCGACGACGAGCACCGAGATCATCACTCTTCCCCCTTCGCCAGCGGGAGGACAGCCTCGACGACCCATCCCCCGCCGGGCCTGGGCTCCGCGCTGAGGGTTCCGTGGACGACCACGACCCGCTCCCGCATCCCGACGAGGCCGTGTCCCGCGCCCTGCGGCTCCACCGCGGGCAGCTCGCGCGGCGCGGGTCCGTTGACGATGCGCACCACGACGTCGGTGCCCCTGCGGAACACGTCGACCGTCGTCTCCGCGCCCGACGCGTGCCGTACGACGTTGCTCAGCGCCTCCTGCACGATCCGGTAGACCGTCAGCGCGATGGTGTCGGGCACGTCGACCGGCAGGTCCTGGGTGTGCAGCGCGACGGGCGTGCCGGCCCTGCGCGTGGTCTCCGCGAGCGGCTCGAGGCCACCGAGTCCCGGTTGCGGCATGCGCAGTGCGTCGTCGTCGTCGCTGCGCAGCACGGCGAGCAGGCGCCGCATCTCCCCGAGCGACGCACGTGCCGACTCGCCGATCTCCGCGAACTCCCTGCGCGCGTCGTCGCCGAGGTCGGTGATGCGGTACTCCGCGGTCGACGACTGGACCGCGATCACCGACATGTGATGCGCGACGACGTCGTGCAGCTCGCGCGCGATGCGCGTGCGCTCCTCGAGCACCTGACGTCGCGCGCGCTCCTCCGCGGTGAGCCGCTCCTCCTCCCGCAGCCGCTGGCGCGACAGCATCTGCACGCGCACGACGTCGCCGAGGAGCCAGACGACGAAGCCGAAGATCCCGGCGAGGGCCACTATCGCGACGGTCTGGCTGCTCACCTCGGGATGCGCCTGTCCGACGATGAGGATGACGAGGAACGAGATCAGGTACGCGGGTAACGAGAGGAAGCGCCGATGCGATCTGGCCATCGCGTACTGCACGACGAGGAACGCCAGAAACGCCGTCGGCGTCAAGGGCCACGGCTCGCTGCCGTCACTCGGCATCGCGGTCATCGCGATCGGCGTGATCGCCAGCGTGCAGACGATCCACGCGCCCAGCGGACTGTAGCCCGCCAGGACCACGGCGACGCCGCATTGCACGCACGCGTAGAAGAGCACGCTGGTCGGATTGAGCTGGGCCGGGGAGCCCGGCGGCCCCGCGCCGTAGTTGTCGACCACGAACGTGGACTGGATCGCCGTCAGGGCCAGGCCGAACGGCACGGACCCCGGCCCGACGAGGTTGGCCCACGTCGCCCACGACCACAGCCTCCGCGTGCGCGTCGGGTGGCGCCGCGGGCCGAGCAGCACGACGAGGACCCGGTGCATCCACCCGGTCTCCTCCGGCGCGCCGTCCGTTGCGGGCGCGGCTCCAGCCCTGGCCATCGCCGTTCAGCCTAGTGTTCGACGGGCTCCGGGTCGTCACACCAGGGAGCCATGTCGGCGCCCCCTCACCACCCCACTACTCCCGCGTGGACGCTTCGCTGTCGCTATAGCGACAGCGAAGCGTCCACGCGGGAGTAGGAAGGGTGACCTCTGACGCGGTGGGACGGGTCAGGGCTGCCAGTCGCCGAAGACGTCGGGCCACTTCGCGACGGCGGCGCGGAGCAGCTGGGGGTCGGCCTCCGCGACGGCTGGGAAGTCGCCGAGCCGCTCGTACGGGCGGCAGGCGTCGATGACGGCCCTGGTGTTGTACGTCGGGCCGCCCTGGCGCAGCGGGTCGACCCGGCTCCCGAACGTGTACCGCAGCGTGTCGATGTCGCGTACCGGGTCGCACCTCGTGCACATCGCCCAGACCACCTCGGTGAGGCTCCGCACGTCGACGTCGGCGTCGACCACGACGACGAACTTGTTCATGTACGACGCCGCGGGCAGCTGCGCGGTCAGGTGTCCGGCCTGGCGCGCGTGCCCGGCGTACCCCTGGTCGATCGCGACCGCGAGGAACTGCCGGCCACCACCGGCCTCGTGCGACCACACCCCCGCGAGGCCCTGCAGGCCGGTGTCGGCGAGTGCGTCGTGGATCATCGCCGACTTCATCACGCTGCGCATGTACGAGTAGTCGTGCGGGGGCTTTCCCGGCGGGGCGCCGAGCAGGATCGGGTCGTTGCGCGCGTAGACGCGTTCGATGTCCATCGTCAGCACGGGCTCGACGCCGCCGCTGTAGTAGCCCGTCCACTCGCCGAACGGTCCCTCGGGCTCCTTGCGGTCCGGATAGAGCCAGCCTTCGAGGCAGATCTCGCTCGCCGCCGGCATCGGCAGGCCGGTGACCTCGCCGATGACGATCTCCTGCGGCCGACCGACGATCGCGCCCGCGTAGTTGAGCTCCGACACCCCCGCGGGCACCTCGGTGCCCGCGACGACGAGGAGCACGGGGTCGTGGCCGAGCGACACCGTCACCGGCGCCCGGCCCTCGCGGGCGAACCACTTGCGCACGTGCAGCATGCCGTGCTTGCCCTGCTCGATGTTGATGCTCGCCGAACGCCCGCCGTGCTGCACCTGCATCCGGTACGCCCCGGCGTTCAGCGCGCCGGTCTCCGGGTCGGAGGTGAAGACAGCACAGCCCGTGCCGACGAACCGGCCGCCGTCCCCCGCGTGCCAGAACGGCACCGGGTAGGCCAGCAGGTCGATGTCGTCACCGATCACGACGTTCTCGTAGAGGGGTCCCGACGCCACCTCGACGGGGTCGTACTTCGGCGCCTCGGCGAGCCAGCGCGCCGGCGCTCCCCGCAGGCGCTCGACGAGGTCATGGTCGGTCAGCGACGTGCCGAACCGCAGCGTCACACCGAGTCGTGCGGCGTTGGCCATGCTCGCGGTGAGGATCCGTTGTCCCGGCCGGTAGCCGTCGATGTCGTCGAACAGCAGCGCGGGAGGCGACGGACGGCGGTAGTTCGCCTCCGACACCGTCCCGACCTCGAGGTTCCAGTGCGCGCCCTTGACGTCGCGCAGCTGGCCGAGGTCGGAGACGACGCGCAGCCAGTCGCGCAGGTCACCGATCCCGCTCAGCACGTCCTCGTTCATCGCTCGCCCTTCCTCGTGGCGGGTGACAGGCCGAGCAACGCCGCCGCGTTGCCGCGACGGATGCGGTCGGCGGCGTCGCGGTCACCGCCGAACGTCGCGTCGACGCCCTGCACCGGATGGTCGTCGCGCATCGGGAACGGGTAGTCGGTGCCGACGAGCAGCTGCCCGACGCCGTGCACGTCGGCGAGGTGCCGCAGCGCCCGCTCGTCGTGCACGATCGTGTCGCAGAACACCTGGCTCAGGTACGCGCTCGCCGGCTTCGACGCCCGGGGACGCGCGGCCTCGGGCGCGGTGACGAACGCCCGGTCGAACCTGCCGAGCTGGTAGGCGAGGAACCCGCCGCCGTGCACGAGCAGCACGCGCAGCCCCGGATGCGCCTCGAGCACGCCACCGAGCAGCAGAGCACCCGCGGCGAACGTCGTCTCCGCGGGGTTGCCGGCGACGATGTGCAGGAACAGCCGGCGGTGCCGCGGCGGCACGTCGAGTTCCGCCGGATGGACGATGACCGGCACGCCGAAGCGTTCGGCCTCCGCCCAGAACGGCGCGAGCGCCGGGTCGTCGAGACCGGTGTCCTCGACGCGCGCGCCGATCTGCACGGCGCGGTGGCCGAGCTCGGTGACCGCGTGGGCGAGCTCCGCGACGGCCGACTCGGCGTCCTGTAGCGGGACGGCCGCCGACGCCGCGAACCTGTCCGGGTGGCTCTCGACGAGCGCGGCGAGCGCCTCGTTCTGCCGGCGCGCCAGCCAGGCCCCGTCGGCCGGCGACAGGTGGTAGCCGGCGAGGTCCATCCAGCCCGACACGAGCTGCACGTCGACACCGGCGGCGTCCATGAACCGCAGTCGCGCGTCGACGTCGCTCAGCGCGGGCAGCAGCGGCAGGCCGGTGAGCCGGTCACCGAGCCGCACCCGCGAGTCGACGACCTCGACGCCGTGCGCCGCACCGGTGGCGGCGATGACGGCCACGAGGTCGGTACCCACGTGGTGCGCGTGGACGTCGATCGCGCCCGCCGGCACGCTCATGCCTCCGCGCGGTCGAGCGTGTCGAGGATCGCGGCGGCGACCTCGTCGGGACGTTCGACGGGCGTCAGGTGCTTCGCGCCGGGCAGCACGGTGAGCGACGCCCCGATCGCCTCGGCGAGCTGCTTGGCCATGTCCGGCGGCGTCGCGTAGTCCTCGGAACCGACGACGACGGCGGAGGGCCGCTCGATGCGCGGCGCGAGCGCGCGCAGGTCGGCGTCGCCGAGCATGCGGCACGTGGCCGCGTACGCGTCGAGGTCGTTGGCGACGAACGTCGACGTCAGGCGTTCGACGACGTCGGGGTGCGCGTCGGTGAAGTCGTCGCCGAACCAGCGGGGCAGCTGGAACGGGAGCAGCTCGGCCATGCCGCCGGCGCGCGCCTTCTCCGCACGCTCGCGCCACGTCACCGGCGCCTCGGGCCCGTACCACTGCGTGGTGTCGCAGAAGACGCTCCCGCTCACCCGCTCGGGATACGAGGCGGCGAACTCCTGCGCGATGTTGCCGCCCATCGAGCACCCGGCGACGAGTGTGCGCGACCAGCCGAGTGCCTCCAGCAGGTCGGCGAGGTCGTCGGCGAACTGGGGGGTCGCGAAGTCCTTCGTCACCGCGTCGGACTCGCCGTGACCGCGGCAGTCGTACGTGAGGACATCGGCGTGCTCGACGAGCCTCGGCACGACCCGGGCCCAGAAGTCCCTCGCCAGCGCGAGGCTGTGGATCAGGGCCACCCGGCGCGTCCGGATCCCGGTGCTGAACACGCTGAACCGCAGCCGCGCCCCGTCGTGCACCCGTACGGTGCCGTCGACCTTCGGCACCAGTTCGTCGCTCATCTAACCCCTTGTCGCTTCCGTGCCTGCGCGATCCAACGCCGCGCGTACCGCCCGGCGGGTGAACTCGGCGACCATCCGCCGCTTGTACGTGACCGTGCCCCTGACGTCTCCCACAGGTGCGCTCGCCGACTCGGCAGCGGACGCCAGCGCCTCGACCACCTCGCCGACAGGTCGCGCCAGGGAGATCCCGTCGACCGGCACGGCGACGGTGCTGGGTGCGGCCGAGCCGACCGCGAGCGAGATCTCGGCGAGCGTGCCGTCCGCGCCGAGTCTGACGACCGCGCCTGCGCTCACGCACGCGTACTCCCACACCCCGCGTACGAGGTGCTTCGCGTACGCGGATCCCGTGCGCGGCGAAGGGGCGTCGAGCTCGAAGCCGAGCAGCAGCTCGCCGTCCGCGAGGGCGAGATCCGCGACCGGCACCGTGCGCCTGCCGGCGGGACCCGCCACGACGGCGCGCGCGCCGAGGGCGACCAATGCCACCGGCGGGTCGTGCGCCGGGTCTCCCGGCACGACGTTGCCGCCGAGCGTGACGAGTCGCCTGATCCGGCCGGTCGCGACCGAGCCCACTGCCTCGGCGAGGACGGGCGCGCGCACACCGACGAGCTCGTGACGTGCGAGCGCCTCGAGGCTCTCGCCGGCACCGACCCACAGTCCGCTCGCCGTCTCGCGGACGCCACGCAGCTCGGGCAGCGCGCCGACCGCGACGAGCGTGCGCGTCGCCGCGTGATCGCCGAACCGCTGCCCGAGGGTGAGCCCGACGCCGCCGGCGACGGGTCTCGCGTCCGGCTCCGCCAGCATCCGCAGGGCCTCGTCGAGGTCGGCGGGACGGCGCACCGCGTGGCCGCGGGTGGGACGCGCGGCGTACGACGGCTTCGCCGGCGTAGCAGGGGTGTCCGGCTCGTCGTCGACGTCCGGATGGAGGGCGCGGTACACCTTCTCCGCCGTGATCGGCAGCTCATGGATGCGTACGCCCACCGCGTCGGCGACGGCGTTGGCCACGATCGCGGGCACGGGGTCGAGCGCGATCTCGCCCACACCCTTCGCGCCGTAGGGTCCGGTCGGCTCGTACGAGTCGGCGAAGTCGACGTGCAGCTTCGGCATGGCGCCGGCCGTCGGCACCTTGTAGTCGGCGAAGTTCGCGCCGACCGGGTGACCGTTCGACCAGTCGAAGTACTCGGTCATGGCGAGGCCGAGCCCCTGGGCGATGGCGCCCTCGACCTGGCCTTCGGCGAGGGCGCGGTTGAGCACCGTGCCGCAGTCGGTGACGGCCGCGATCTCCAGGACGGTGACCTGTCCCGTCGCGGGGTCGACCTCGACCTCCGCCGCCTCGGCGATGAAGTTGTACGCGCCGGACTCGTTGCCGTACCGCAGCTGGTCGGGGAACTCCGAGGGGTTGTCGAACGAGCCGAGGCCGACGATCGGCTCGCCGTTCGGGCGGTACAGGGCTTCGCGCACCACGCTGCCGACGGTCGCCAGCCGCGCGCCGTCGTCGCCGACGAGGTACCCCTCGACGACGTCGAGCTGGTCGACCGGCGTCGACAGGACGGCGGACGCCGCCTCGAGCAGCTGCTCGCGCGCCGCGCCGGCCGCGCGGAGCACGGCGTTGCCCGCGACGTACGTGACCCGGCTCGCCAGCGCACCGAGCGCGTGCGTCGTGAGGTCGGTGTCGGCCTGCGACACCGTGACGTCCTTGTGCGGCAGTCCGAGCCGGGCCGCGGCGATCTGCGCGAGCGTCGTGCGCGCGCCGGTGCCGATCTCACCCTCGCCGACGATGATCGTCGCGCGGCCGTCCTCGTTGACCCTGACGATCGCGGAGCTGCCGTCGTAGTCGCCGAAGCTGCGCCGGCCCGACACATGGACGCTGCAGGCGATCGCGAGCCCGCGGTTGGGCCTGCGCGCGGCGCGCTTCTCGCGCCAGCCGATCAGGTCGGCGGCCTTCTCGATGCACTGCTTGAGCTCGCAGCCGTCGATCCGGTGGTTGTGCGGCGAGACGTCGCCAGGCTCGACGGCGTTGCGCAGCAACAGGTCGACGGGATCGATGCCGAGCTCGTGCGCCGCCATGTCCCACGCCTGCTCGACCGCCCAGTCGGCGGACGGGTTGCCGAACCCGCGGAACGCACCTGTCGGCACGAGGTTGGTGTAGACGAGGCTCGAGTCGGCGCGGACCGCGCGGTACCTGTAGAGCGCGTCGTGCCGGACGGTCGCCGCGCCTAGCACCGCCTGCGACTTCCCGGTGTAGGCGCCGTTGTCGGCGAGCACGACGAGATCCTTCGCCGTCACCATGCCGTCGCGGGTGAAGCCCAGCTTGACCGCGAACCGCATCGGGATGCGCGGTCTGCTCGCGAGGAACTCCTCCTCCCGGCTGAGCACCAGCTGCACGGGACGTCCGCTCGCACGCGACAGCAGCGCGCACACGACGGAGGTGTTGTCGTCGCCCGACTTGCCGCCGAAGCCGCCGCCCACCTCGGTCTGCACGACGCGGACGTCGCGCTCCGGAACGCCGAGCGCGGTCGCGTAGCGCTGCCGGGCGAGGAACGGAGTCTGCGTGTTGACCCACAGGGTCACGCGGCCGTCGGGCGACCACTCGGCGGTGCAGCCGAGCGTCTCCATCGCGGCGTGCCACTGTCTGGCCGTCTCCCAGGTGCCCTCGACGATCACGTCGCTGCGCCCGAACCACCCGTCGACGTCGCCGCGCTCGAACCGGAAGTTGTGGGCGAGGTTGCCCGGCGCGTCGTCGTGGACGAGCGACGCGCCCGCGGCGACGGCGTCGTCCATGCCGAACACCGCGGGCAGTTGCTCGTACTCGACCTCGACGAGGCTCGCGGCCTCCCGTGCGGTGTCGAGGTCGACGGCGGCCACCGCCGCCACCTCGTCGCCGACGTACCTGACCCGCTCGACGGCGAGCGGGTACAGGTCGGGCCGGAACGCGCCCCACTTGTGCCGCGCCGTGTCGGCACTCGTGATGACCGCCTTGACGCCGGGCAGCCGGCGCGCACGCGAGGTGTCGACGGAGAGGATCCGCGCGTGCGGGTGCGGCGAGCGCGTCACCGCTCCGTACAGCATGCGTGGCAGCGACACGTCCTGGACGAACTGCGCGCGGCCACGCACCTTGTCCATCGCGTCGGTGCGGGTGACCGAGGTGCCGACGAGGTCGGGCATCGTGACGGTGGCCGGCTCCCTCCCGGACAGGGGGGCGATCCAGGAGGGAGCCTGTACCTCGGGGCGTCCTTGGGGGCTCATATGCGCTCGCGGGAGTCGCGGGCGTGGCGGACGGCGTCGAGGATCTTCACGTACCCGGTGCACCGGCAGTAGTTGCCGTCGACGACGGTCGCGATGTCGTCGTCGCCGACCTCGTCCGGTGTGTCGAGGAGCGCGTGCGCGGCCATGATGTGACCGGGGGTGCAGAAGCCGCACTGGAAGCCCGAGGTGGCGACGAAGCCCTGCTGGACCGGGTCGAGTCGCTGGCCGTCCTGCAGGCCCTCGACGGTCGTGACCTCGCTGCCGTCGACGAGGCCCACCATGCGGATGCAGGCGGGCACGGCCTCGCCGTCGACGACCACCGTGCACGCGCCGCAGTAGCCGATCTCGCACCCGCGCTTCGCCCCGGTCAGCCCGAACTCGTCGCGCAGGACATCGAGCAGGGGGCGGTCGCCCTCGGTGAGGACCTCGACCTGGTCGCCGTTGAGGCGAAACCTCGTCGGTTGCGGCATGGCCCTCCTCGTGGGACGCCGACGACCGGGGGTGCCGACGACGGGCGAGGGTCATCTCCGGAAATCGATGACCTACGTCAACAGTTTCTACACCGGATCGGCCGATCTGTCGACACTTTGCGACGCAGGTCGCGACGGTCCGTTCTGGACGCCCTCGTCGCTGCCGGTCCAGCCCGAGCCCTCGATCGCCGCGAGCCCGCGGCGGACGAGCGCACGCGTCACGGCGACGGCGAGCTCGGCGTTGCGCTCCTCGTACGCGCGCAGCAGTTGGGCGTGGTCGGCGACGGACGAGCCGAGGCGCTTCGGCAGCGACAGGCTCAGGTGGCGCAGCTGCAGCGTGCGCAGGCCGAGGTCGTCGAGGATGCGCATGAGCTGGCGGTTGCGGGCGGTGACCGCCTCCGCGTTCCTGAACTCGACGTTGGTCCACAGGTAGTCGTCGACGTCGTTGGTCTCGGCCGCGGCCGCGAGCCGGTCCTGCAGCCCTCGCAGGGTGGCCAGGTCGTCGTCGGTCGCGTGCTCGACGACGAGCCTGCTGACCAGGCCGTACAGGTACTCGCGCACCTGGTAGATCTCGCGGACCTCGGCCAGCCGCAGGCGGGCGACCCGGGGCCGGCGACGCGCGGTGATCTCGACGAGGCCGTCACGCTCGAGGCACAGCAGGGCCTCGCGGATGGGAGTGCGGCTGGTCTCGAACGTCCGCGCCAGCTCGACCGAGTTGACGTCGTCACCGGGCTTCAGCCGGCCCTCGACGATCGCGCTCCCGACGGAGAGGATCACGCGGTTCACGATGCTGTCCTGGTCGTTCGCACGACCCAGCATGCGCAGCATCTCCGCCGTCGCCGTACCGCCCGGGGTTCCCAGCCCCAGCCGCCATCCGGTAACCACGATCACCCCATCAAGTCGCGTGACCGCACCATAACCAGGACGTCAAGTGCGCACGACCCGAGCAGGTCGTCGAGATCACACCACGCCGCTCGCGCGACTCTTCCCTCCGCTACTAAATAGTGGTAGACACATCCACATTGTGGAGGTGCTATCGATGCCGCTCGTCACTGCCGACAACGACAACGTGTTCACCTGGGCCGCCCCGCCGCTCAAGTTCGGCCTGGGCGCCGTCGACGAGATCGGCGCAGAGCTCACCGCCATGGGCCTGCAGCGCGTACTCGTACTGACCGATCCGCGAGTACGCCAGACCGGGGTGCCGGATCGCGTACGTGACGTCGCCCAACGCGTCGGCGTGAAGTGCGAGATCTTCGACGGCGTCGTCGTCGAGCCCACCGACCGGAGCATCGACGATGCCGTGGAGTGGGCCCGCGCGGGCCGGTGGGACGGCTTCGTCGCGGTCGGCGGCGGCTCGACCATCGACACCGCGAAGGCAGTGAACCTTCTTACCACCTGCGACGGCGAGCTGCTCGACTACGTCACGCCCCCCATCGGAGGCGGCAGGGCGCCGGCGGGCCCGCTCAAGCCGCTCGTCGCCGTCCCCACGACCGCGGGAACCGGATCGGAGTCGACGACCATCTGCGTCGTCGACCTGCTGTCCCAGCACCTCAAGGCGGGAATCAGCCATCCGTTGCTGCGTCCCACGCTGGCCGTCGTCGACCCACTCGTGACCGTGCACCTGCCGCCCGAGGTGACGGCGGCCAGCGGCATGGACGTCCTGTCACACGCGCTCGAGTCGTACACGGCCCTTCGGTTCGACACCCGGCCGGCACCGGCCGACGTGACGAAGAGGCCGGCGTTCTGCGGCGCCAACCCGGTCAGCGACGTGTGGTGCGAACGGGCACTGCACCTCGTTGGCCGGCACCTGCGCACCGCCGTGCTGAACGGACGCGACCTCGACGCGAGGTACCAGATGGCACTCGCGTCGACGTACGCGGGGACCGGCTTCGGCAACGCCGGCACGCACCTGCCGCACGCCAACGCCTACCCCGTGGCGGGAATGGCGGAGGGCTACCAGTCCGCCGGCTACCCGGACATGCCGATGGTGCCGCACGGGCAGGCGGTCTCCGTGACGGCACCCGCGGTGTTCGCGTGGACCTACCCCGCCGACGCCGGCCGGCACCTGCGCGCGGCCGAGTTGCTCTCCGGTCGTACGTTCACCGCCACCGACGGCGCGCAGGCACTCCCCCACGTGCTCCGCGAGCTGATGGCCGACATCGGGATACCGACCGGGCTGCGCGCCCTCGGCTACGGGGACGACCACGTCCCCGCGCTCGCCGAGGGAACGCTGAAACAGACCCGTCAGCTCGCCGTCGTCCCGCGCGCCGTGAACCGCGAGTCGCTGGAGGACATCCTCCGCGCCTCGATGTGACGGTGCCACTCGTCAGCGTCAGGACCGCCGTGTCAGGATGCGGCCGGCGCGGGCACCGGTGTGCGTGCCGGCGTCGACCGCGACGGTGCCGTTGACGAGCACGGTGCCGACGCCGCGGGCGTACGCGACCGGCCGGTCGAAGGTGGAGACGTCGTCCAGCGCGTCGAGGTCGACGACGGCGAGGTCGGCGTAGGCGCCGCTCCTCAGCACCCCACGGTCGGCGACGCCGAACCGCTCCGCCGGCATGCTCGTCATCTTGCGCACGGCCTCCTCGAGTGCGAGCGTGCCGCGGTCCCTGACGTGGTGGGTGAGGTAGTGGACGTGACCGCAGTAGGCGAGGGGGTTGGTGACCGTGCGGGCGAGTGATCCTTCGGTCGAGCTGCTGTAGGAGTCCACCCCGAGGCTGAACAACGGGTGCGAGACCATGTCGGCGAGGTGCTTCTCGGTGAACAGGCTGCCGATCATGGTGAGGTTGGCCATCTGCTCACCGCCGGCCGCGAGGATGTCGAAGAAGCAGTCCCACTCGTCCTTGCCGAGGACGTCGGAGATCTCGACGAAGCTCCTGCCGGCGAGCTCGGGGAACTGCGGGCTGCTCTCCAACCGGACCCGCTCCCACTGTCCCTTGTGGATGAACCGCCAGTAGCGGTCGCAGTCGTCGCGCAGCCGACGGCGTACCGCCGGGTCACCGAGCCGGCGCGCGGCCTCGGTGAGACCGTCGCCGAGCAGCCAGTCGGGGAGGACACCGGTCATCAGGCCGATGCCCTCGAGGAACGGTGTCGTGTCGGCCTGGACGTCGCACCCGCTGTCCCGTGCCTCACTCATCATGGCGACGGCGCGTTCCCAGCCTCCCGCCGGTGCGCCGGTGTCGTGCCGCACGTTGAGGTGGGAGATCTGACCGCGTACGCCACCTGCCTCGGTGAGGCGCAGGAACTCGGCGACCGAGTCGAGCAACCGGGCGTCCCTGTTGCGGATGTGGCTGGCGTACCAACCGTCGTGACGACCGGCGATGCCCACCAGTCGCTCGATCTCGGCGGTGGAGGCGAACCGCCCGTGACCGTACTCGAGCCCGGTGGACAGGCCGAGCGCGCCTGCGTCCATCGCCTCGCTCACCAGGTTCTCCATGACGCGCAGCTCGTCGTCGCCAGGTGGCCCCGTCCAGACGCCGGCGGCCGCCCGTACGGTGCTGTGCCCGACGAACCACGCCAGGTTCTGGGCCGTTCCACCGCCGGCGACGTCACCGAGGTAGTCGCCGAAGCTCCGCCAGGTCACCTCACCCGGAAAGCCGAAGGACCGCAGGCGACCCTGCACCAACGTCAGCGACGCGTCGCTGACGGGAGCGTTGGAGATGCCGCAGTTGCCGACGATCTCGGTGGTGACTCCCTGCCGGATCGTGCTGTCCGCGTCGCGATTGGTGTGCACGGTCCAGTCGGTGTGGCTGTGCGGGTCGACGAACCCGGGGACGACGACCATCCCGGTCGCGTCGACGACCGTGTCCGCCTGCGCCCCGGTCAGGACACCGACGTCGACGATACGGTCTCCGGCGACCGCGACGTCGGCGCGCCTGCGGGCCGAGCCCGTTCCGTCCACGACGTCGCCGCCGGTGATCAGGACGTCCAGCATCACCATGCCTCCTCGGTCACGCGGCGTCGGACGGTTCCGACGCCGGTTCACGTCGCACGCCTCGGCCGGCGATCGCGATGAGTACTCCCCCGAGTAGCAGGAAGAGGGACATCACGAACAGGCCGGCGCGCTGGCTGCCGGTGGAGTCGGCCAGCACCCCCATGAGGTACGGGCCGACGAACCCGCCGAGGTTGCCGACCGAGTTGATCAGCGCGAAGGCACTCGCCGTCGCGGCGCCGGTGACGAAGGTCGAGCACAGGCCCCAGAAGCCGGGTATCGCCGACTGGATCCCCGAGATCACCAGGACCAGGCCGAACAGCGCGATGACCGGCTGCTCGATGTAGAGGCTGAGCAGGAACCCGGCCGTACCGACGAAGTACGAGACGGCCGCGTGCCACCGGCGCTCGCCGGTCCGGTCGGAGTGCCTGCCGACGAGGAGCAGTGCGACACACGCCACCGCGTAGGGGATCGCGGTGATCAGGCTCGTGGTGAAGTCACCGGAACCGGTGAGCGCCTGGACGATCTGCGGTAGCCAGTTGAGCACGCCGCCGAAACTGACGAGCACGGCGAAGAACGCGGCACTGGCCAGCCAGATCCGACGGTCGGTGAAGGACCCACGCATGGTGTGTCGGCGCCGTCCGCCCTCCCGGTTGCGCTCGCGCTCCATCGTCGTGAGGAGCCAGTCCCTCTCCTCGCCCGTGAGCCACTTCGCCTGGTCCGGCCGGTCGGTCAGGAAGCGCCACACGACGAACGCCAGGACGAGCGGCGGGACCGCCGTGACCAGGAAGAGCCAGCGCCAGCCGGCCAGGCCACCGAACCCGTCCAGGCCGAGCAGAGCCCCGAGCATCGGTGTGCTGACGGCCAGGCTGAGCGGGGCCGCGAGCTGGAACCACGACAGCGCACGTCCCATGCCACGTGCGGGGAACCAGTACGTGAGGTACAGGACGATGCCGGGATAGAGACCTGCCTCGGCCACGCCGAGCAGGAAGCGCAGCACGTAGAAGGCCACGGCGTTGTCGACGAAGACGAACGCGACGGTCACCAGTCCCCAGGTGAACATGATCCGCGCCAGCCAACGGCGTGCGCCGACCCGGGCCAGGATGAGGTTGCTCGGGACCTCGAACAGGAAGTACCCGAGGAAGAAGACCCCGGCTCCCAGGCCGTACACGGTGTTGCTGAACTGCAGGTCCTCGTTCATCTGGAGCGCTGCGACGCTGACGTTCGCGCGGTCGACGTAGGCGACGAAGTACATGAGCAGGGTGAGCGGGAGCAGCCGGACGGCCGCCTTCCTCAGGACGGTTCGTTCGAGTGTGCGTTCGTCCTGCATGCCGGACTCCTTCTGTCCTGCGCCTCAGGCGGTGACGAGGAACCTCTCGATCCCGGCGGGGTCGACCTCGATGCCGAGTCCCGGACCATCGGGCACCGCGACGTGACCGTCGACGACGGGAATGGGGTTGCGGGTGATCTGCGTGCGGATGGGGCTCGGTTCGACGCAGTACTCCAGCATGATCGCGTTCGGGACCGACGCGAGGAAATGCGCGGAGGCGGCGACGTTGATGTCGGTGGTGAAGTTGTGGTTGGCACAGGGGATGCCGCGCTCGGCCGCCAGCCGGGCGATCCGGCGTGCCTGGGTCAGGCCCACGCGGGTGACGTCGATCTGGACGACGTCGATCGCTCCCACGTCCATCAGGCGGAGGAAGCCGGCGGTCGTGCACTCCTCCTCACCGGCGGCGATCCTGGTGTCGACCCGCGAGGTGAGCGTGCGGTAGCCGCGCAGATCGTCGGGGTGGAGCGGCTCCTCGAGCCAGCAGAGCCGGTACGGCTCGAACATCGCGCATCGCTCGATGGCGGTCTTCGCGTCCCAGGCGAGACCGGCGTCGATGCAGACGTCGACGTCGTCGCCGACGGCCTCCCTGATCCCCCTGACGAGGGTCTCGTCCAGAGCCGGGTCGGGGCCCATCGGCTCCCAGCCGAACTTCACCGCGGTGTAGCCCGCGTCGCGTGCCTCCCCCGCACGGCGGGCGGTGACGGCCGGATCGAAGTCGAACATGTGGCTCGCGTATGCGCGGAGCCGGGTCTGGTACGCCCCGCCGAGCAGGGCATGGACCGGCTGGTCGAGCAGCTTGCCCTTGATGTCCCAGAGCGCGAGATCGATCCCCGCCATGGCCTGGATCACCGCGCCCTCCCGCCCGATGTAGAGGGTCGACTCGTACATCAGGTCCCACAGCCGGTCGGTCTCGAGCGGGTTCCTGCCGATGAGGAGCTCGCGGAGCCCGTGGGCACGCGCGTGCGACGTGGGCGCCTCGATGACCGCCTTGGCCACCAGCGGGACGCTGTCGACCTCGCCCCAGCCGTCGACGCCGGCGTCGGTGCGCACCCGGACGAGGAGCGCATCCTGCGAGCTGTCCGTGCGTTCCCTGACCTCCGGGAGCCGGAGGTAGAAGGTCTCGACGTCGGTGATGGCGGGGGTCATGGCGGCAAGATAGTAGATAATCTATGATCCTGTAATCTCTATCCTTCGAGGTGACCCGAGGACGGGTCGGGCGACGAGTGAGCGAGGCGAGGATGGGTCAACGGGGCGGCGCTTCGGAGCGGGCCGGATCGGCGAGGACACCAGCGGGCACGCGCAGGCTCGTGACGGCCGTGACCACGCCCTCGCGGCCGCAGCAGGCGGCGAAGCTGCTCCGCGACGCCATCGTGACCGGCCGGGTCCTGCCCGGTGAGCAGCTCAAGCAGGACCAGCTGTGTGCGGAGCTCGAGCTGAGCCCCGGTCCGCTACGTGAGGCGCTGCGCCAGCTCGAGAGCGAAGGGCTCGTCACGCACATCCCCAACAGGGGCGTCTTCGTCGCGCACATCCCCACCGAGGAGTGGGTCGACGTCCTGCTGCCCGTCCGGCTCCTGCTGGAGGCGCACGCCTTCACCAAGGCGGCGCACCGGCTGACCGACGAGCAGCTCGCCGAACTCGAGGGCCTCGTCCAGGCCATGCTCGACGCCGCGACGACGGCGGACTTCGCCGCGATCAACGAGGCCGACATGCGGTTCCACGAGATGGTCGTCCACGCGTCGGGGCAGGAGCACACCGTCCAGCTCTGGCGCACGGTCTCGCCGCGGATCCGCGCCCAGTTCTACCGCCTGGCGCCGCAGCACCCCCGCCCGAACGACATCGCCCTCGAGCACAGGGACCTCCTCGACGCGTTGCGCACCAAGGACCCCGAGGCGATCCACCGGACGCTCGAGGAGCACATCATCACGTCGTCCAAGGCGATGCTCGAGGAGGAAGCCCGGCACGGTCCGGTACGCCACCCGACCGCGTAGGGAGCGACGCCGCCGCGACGCCGCCCTGGTCGCTCCCGGCCGGCAACCCGTGAGGGGCACCCTCACCGCGTCATGGAGGCTGTTGCGCTTTGGGGTCCGGTGTGGTGATGGCGTGACTATGGGGAGGATGTGTGAGTCGGGGGGTGTGCCCGGGTCATGCTGGCTGGGTGGTCGCTGTGCTGGTGGTGAAGAGGCGCCGCAGGTTGTGTAC